>JAOUKW010000103.1 GCA_029882335.1 Candidatus Heimdallarchaeota archaeon
ATACAGGAGCTTTGTTAGATCATATTGATACAATGTTTTTTTACTTAGATCAATTCTTTTAAAATCAACTAATTGAATGTCAAATAGTGATTGGTATTTTGTTTTTGGAAAAATATTCGAGATAAAAACATAATTACCCTCTTTTAACTCTTCTAGAATTGAACCAAAGGTGTAGAGATTGTGAATTTCAATTGATGGATCCACTATTATCTGATCTCGGATATATCCTGCTTCTTTCAGCGCAATGATAAATAATACATACAGAAGACGTGTGTGGTCATTAGGAAAAGTGGAAATATCAAGGAATTTCTTACCAGAATCAAAAAAATCGTTTAATTCAGAAGAATCATGATTAAGAAAATCTAAAGAAAATAAATTATTGTATTTTTCCAATGTAGATTTCAAAAATTGACTAGATATTAATTCCCATAACTTTGAATCTTCCTTAAATAGGTCTTGTATTTTCAATCCATCTGAATATAAATGATAGTCATTATGATTAAATAATTGATCCAGTGCTCTTGATAAATTGTAATCCTCGTTCTTTCCAGGTATCACATACTTAACCAAGCGTAATAGATGATAAGGTATTGCTCTATCTATAAACGAAATTCGAAGCAAATCAAGTTCAACTGCTTTTGCATCAAACACACTAAATTTACTCATGAAATCAGTCTTTTCTGCAGATATATAGATAACATTATCAAATAATTCCGTTTCTATTAACTTTGAAACAGAGATGCTACTTGCATTAATATACATTAATTGTGGTTTTACAACTTTAATTGGTTCTCCAATGGCATCAATTCCTAGTAATGCATGTTCATGGTTAAGGTCATATGAAGGAAGAGTGTAATTCCAAGAATCATATTTAAATTTGTAAAAATGATTTAATATTTGATATAGTACTGAAAATTCATGGATCCATAATTCAAATCCAAAATTATGGAATAATGAGTTCATATTGTAATTTTTTATATCAATATAGATCTTATTTTGATCTTGTGCAAGAACGGATTTCAATAAATTTGGATCTTTGAACTCAAATAATAAATCTCCGTGTTTACTCAATAATTGATCAAATATAGAGTTGGATAAGTAACTTATCTTCTCTTTCTTAAAATTGAATAAAGACATTACTCCGTTACGATTGTTTTTTTGTGTCTCAATTGGTATAATCTCTAATATAATACATGCAAATTTATGGTAAGAAGAATCAGTTGGTTTATGAATAATATGAAGAGACACGTCATTTTTAGATTTAATGTCATAAATTAATGGTAATAATTTTTCTTTAATGATCTTATGATAATTATTAAGTTGTATTTCACCAGTCTCAGTCATTTTGATTGAATAAGGTGTTGATAATGATGGATGCTTTAAATTTAAATCAACGACACCTAATCTAACTTCAACGAGATTAGACTGAAGATTAATAATTACCATTAATTCATTAATAATATCAATTATTTATAAGTAAATCAAATAAACTAGATTTATATTTGACCAATTTTGGGGTAGTTCTCAAAAAATTTATCTAAATTAGAACAAAGGGTAGCGATGTTATAGAATTTTTTCAGTTCCAAATCTGCGTGGAAAGAAGAAGCTCTAAAATCTAGCAAAATCAATGCTCCTTTGTCTTGAACTGATCTAATACTTCTACCAAATGCTTGTTTAACTGCCCGAATTACTGGAATTCGTTGTTTAAATTGAAATGCCATAGAGTCATTTGCTGTAGATGATAATTTATTAATAATAAACTGATCTGTATCTGAAGGTGGCTTATATGGAATGCCACAAAATATGACCGTGGAGAGTAACGATTGTCCTTTCTTTACAAATTCCACACCTTCTGAAATTTTACCACTAGAAACAGCAATAATAATCATAGATTCTAAAGAATATCTAATTTTACTGTTAATTAAAGACAAGTCCATATCTTTTGACTCCTCAAGTATTTGATGTGGATTAAAAAATCCATGGATTAAGGGCATCAATTGATTTTTAAAGTCATATGAAGGACAAATAACAAGTGTATGTCTTGGAGATGATTTTGCTATTTCAAAAATTAATTTACCAAATAAGGCAAACATTTTCAATCCCCTTCTATTTTGTTTCGAAGTAATTCCATCTTGAGTTAAATAACATCTGAACTGATTAATTCTAGATTCAGATTGGGTAATTAATTTACTTGCATTGGGTGAGTTATATAATTTCATATATGCTTCAATTGGATAAAAAGTTCCAGACATGTAAATTACATTATGACCATTTAAGTGTTCTAAATAATCAGGAGTTGCTTCTATACTGATATATCTATCCTGCTGGGATATAATTGTCCCAAAATCTCTATTTCTAATAAAATCAGATAATTTCTGCACTGAAGGATGACTAAGATCATTTAATGTTAGGAAGAATCGATTTCTATCAACAGAATCCAATTTAGTTAAAGCAGTAAGACAGGCATCCCATTCTTCTCTCGCTGCAATGAGTGAAGGTTCAATATTTCCTTGTCCCTTAATCTTTAGCAACTTTTGAATTAGGATATTTGGACCAATTAATTTTCTAACAAATAGTAAATCATCATGAGTTAGTTCAAATCTTTTCTCTGATATCAGATTATGTGCTTCATCTATTAAAATTAAAGTATCCTCAATCTTTGAACCCATTTTCTTTAAAAGCGATTCTTGTAGATTACCTCTTAAAAATGGATAGGTCGCTATTACTATTGATACATATGGCAACATATTTCTCTGTGAATAATAACCACAATCGTGGAAGCCTTTGTAGTATTCAATTAAATCATCTATTCTAGGCGATTTATCATTAGACGAACCTGAAATTTTGTATGATAGCATTTTCAGTTTATATCTTGAGTTATTTTTGATTTGCATTCGATTTGGATTATCTGGATGTAATAAACACGAATTACAAGCCAAATCAATCGAGTGATTCGGTTTTAATTGAGCTAAATGAACCTTGGTACATGTCTTACGCTTACCAAGTAAAGGAAGTATTTTTGGAGTAGAAATATCTAATTTATTATAAGGATAGATTCTTCCCCATTCTCTGAGGAATGCTTCCATCTGTGATACTGTCCTGGTAAAAATTAAAATTTTTTGATGATCGCGTTTTTTGGCCAGTAATGCGGTAAGAGTTGCTATTGTCTTTCCAGAACCAGTTGCAGCTTCAATGAATAATTTTTCCTTCACTTTTAATGCAAGTATTGAATTTATTATACTAAGCTGTTGTTTATTCCAATTATCATAGGGAAATAAGTTTTTTGCATAGAGAAAAATCTCATCAAATGATCTACTATCCTCATCATCTATTAATTGAGTATTCATATATCTAGTTCTCCAAATTTTTGATTAATTACGATATTTTCCAAATCTGAATAAATTTGTGATTTTAATTCAAGTAGTGAGTATGAGCTTTGTTTATTGAGTTCTTTGTACTTGTTTTTCCATGGATAATGTATTTTTCTAAATTTACCATTTGAATAATGCAGATAAAAATTATTATCTTGAAATTTAGAAATTAAAAGCTCTTTTTCATCTTGTGTTTTTCCAGTTTTATTTATTTTCACCAAATCTAGTAGCCAGTCAATTGTTAACTCTGAAATACGATCTATGGAATTTTCTTGTTTAATTTGTTCAAATAATGTATTTCGGGAATCAACATTTTTTAAATAAAAATACGTTTGTTTGGGTAATTTTTTGATTGAATCGAGATCCTTACTTAACCTTCCTCCCAATAATAAATACTGGTAGATGCCTTCTTTGTTTAATAATTTATCAATAGAGGTAGTTTTATCTTTAAGATGATTGAAATATGTAATTAACTCCTTTATTTGTTGTTTTGATTTTAATCCAATTCCTTTAATAGATAATTGTTCTATATCTGTTTTAATCAACTTATTTACTGTATCAATATTGTGCAGAAAGAGAAGTTGAATAATATTGTTTGGTAAATTAAGATAGCTTAAATTTAATTTCTTAATTAGTTTAATTCTATCTCCAATATCAATTGTATTGCTATAGTAATCATTTATTACAAGAGGAGGTTTATCACCAAAATTCTTTCTTTTTATATTCTTCTTTTTCAAAGTATTGACTTCTTCATTTTTAGAAGACTTAACTTCTGGCTGCCCTATCTTATTCTCATTTAATAGTTCAATTTGTTCTAACAAGGATAATGATTTTGGTTTTTCATTCTGAATGATACTAGTTTTATTTATTATTTTAGGAAGCTTTGGATTTGATTCAAAGTTTGTAGGCTTCAAATTCTGAACTCGTGGTATATCTGATGTTGTTTGTGTATTTTGACTATTATCATGTTTTATTTCTTTAATTTGATTAATTACATCTTGGATTGTATTTATAAATTCCGCATAAAATACAGTATTAAACGTCTCTGTATTATCAATCATAGGTAATCCATCTTTATCATGTAAATGGATCAAGGCTGCCATTAATGGATGAATTTTAGAATTTGATTTAATCATACATGATGATAAGAAGAAAATCCAAGCATAATATGCTGCAGTCTTTGATCGAGCTCCATGATTAGATAATTCATCGATCCATAAAGTATCATCAATTTCAGATTTTTTCATTGGAAAATCCAAACAGTAGTTTTTGAAGACAACAGCAAATTTTTTCATGAATAAGGTTCCATCATTAGTAAAATTAAAAGATGGATTTGGATCATTTATTGCTGATGAATTTTTATTGATGTATCCCAAATCTATTAATTGTGAAATTGCATCTTCTGAAATACTTGTCATTCTTTTCATATCCTTAAAACTCTTCATCCCCGAATTAATTGAGAACAAAACCTCAAATTGTTTTATCATATTTTTTATTTTTTGTAAATAATCATCATAGTAGATTAATTCACCTGATTCGAGATTACGAATGTAGGAGGCAACATTTAGCAGATTAAATACCTTCTTTGCCCTTCCTTCTAGATCATAATTCTTCTGTCTTGCCAAGGGAGAGGGTATCTTTCCATAATTAGAAATAGATTTTGTCTGTCGAATATTTTCATCCTTTTTTGTCGAAGTAGCCGCAATAGTCGGAATTGGTATGGCTGATATTTTCTTTTTCATTGTGGTATCCAGATCAGTAGGCTTTGTTGTTGGGACATTTGGCAAGGGTAATATATCTACTTCATCTTGGTTGCTGGTTGATTTTAGAGATTTAATAGTGGATGTTTGATTATTATTCTCAATTTGTTGATTTAATGTATTAAGAATTTCTTGAATTTCTTCCTCAGTCACTTCATCTTTGAATTCATCCTTTATTAAGGATATTTCCTGTAATTGTTGATTAGAATTCTTATTGATTGAAATAGATGATAACTTTGTTTTTAATGCTGTAAAAATGTTTTTGATTTTTGGTCGAATATATTTCGAATGATAGTGTAATTTATTCATCATCGCTGTCAGGATAATATTTAGTTTTAACAATAATTTAGTAGCAATTTGTTTTACTACCTTCAAATGGTAGATAATTGAATTTTGTAAAGACGATATTAATTTCTTTAATTTGCTATTATTTCTATTGATGGTTTGATCCAGGTCTTCTTCATGAATAGCATTAGTATCATCTGTGAAGGTTACTGGATTTTCTAAAGATATTTGTATATCTTCAGTATCATTGCTTGATAAATCCGCGGATTGGTGCTCAGGTTGATTTCTATTAATTTTAATTGGTTTATTTTTTGGTAGACTACAGGGATATACTTTATTTGAAGTAACAAGTAAAGGTTGATGAAGAAAATTTTTGTATGAGTGATTTACTTCAAGATACATTTTTGATTGTCTATCTAATGATAGGAATAGGCAGTAATCATCTTGAATCTTATAAGTATCATCAATATGTAGGAGAAATTTCGGTTTTGCGATAAATTGATTAAATATCTTTGTTATATCCGATCGTAGCAAATAATTACTAATTTTGGTATTATCGATAATAATTAAATCTAAATCATTGGCCTGGTTATAATATTCATATGCAAGAAAACATAATGTCGCCACAATATCAATAGTAGATGAATTTATCGCAATTTTATTAGGTAATTCACTTTTGGGATTGCTAAATATTTTATTGTGTTTAAATAAATTAAGTGCACTAGAAACCTTAACTTTGTTATTATCATCAATTGACATATAAAAGTTATTTCCAGTTGTATATTGTAGTTTTTTCATGAGGGTTTGAAAATTAATTGTAGTTAAATATTCCTTATCTATAGAGTGATGTAACTCCTTGAAGATTTCAATAAATATTTTAGAAAAATCATTTACTTGAGTAACCTTATCAATGAGTTGTAATGCTGGTATGTACTCTGTTGATGATACTGCATATCCAAGCATCTCTAGGATGTCTATGCCAATATCATCAATATCTAACTTAGTAAATCCTTCTTCAGGGGTATTTGGACCGATGTAAATTACCTTTTTTTCCGGAATTCCTCTGAGAAATTGAGTTGTATATGAATTAAATGAGGACTCTTCTCCATATATGAGTAATCTATTTAAGCCTTCATCCATCGATCCCATATACAGTGGATACACTGCATTTTTCTCATTAATTACAGTACAAATTAAAAATTCAGGTTCTCTATGGTTGAAATGTCTAATATCTCCCATCTTATACGATTGTGATTGGGGAATTACTGACTGTATTAACTTTTCACTGAATTGCATTTGTGGATGTGATGCAGTTATGTTGAATTTTAACTTAATTTCACCATCTTCACCAATAACAAACTCTGTGAACTCATCCAAGTATTCAACTGAAGAATATTGTGCTATTATTGTATCCTTTGGTCGCATCTCCCCAATTATTTCCTGGATCTGCTTATTCATATTCATGTTTAGATTCAGTAATTTGGATCTAGGTTTTTTCTTATCCACAAAAACAATCATGTATTCGCGTTCAATAGGTCTACTTGGATTATGTATAATATGTACCTCAATTGAATGATTTATGAGATTATTAATTATCCTTCTTATGGTAAGTTCCTCATTCTTTTTCATGTAAATTACATCTAGATTTGAATGTACAAATGAGATTTTATCTCTGTATTTTAATTCATTTCCTCTGTACATCTTGCGATATTCAAAGAGCTTGGGATTTCCAGTTTGAATTAAATTATCCAGTATTTTTGTAGTTCTAACCGTTTTTGTAAGACATGAAATATACACATATTGGTAACAAATTTTATCAGGTTCCAATGTAATAAGACAGTATCCACTATCACTGGCAACAACTTTATCAAAATGTAATAGTGGATACATGATATCTAACCGTAGAGACTTTTTTGATTCATTTGGATTTTATCATCCCTCGATATAAAATTTTTATCTTTTTTAGGTGATGCAATTTTAGCTCCAGTTGATGTAATGGACATATAGCCACTATTGAAAATATTTTCAGTTTGCTCAATGATTTCATCAATTCTATCAGGATCTCCAATACCCATAGGTCCTATAATGAAAAATCCTGTATTATTTCCTAAAAATCCACAATCTACAATCTTTGCACGTTGTAATTTAATACCTAAATCCTTCATCTTATCCCACCTTGTTTTATCCATCTTTAATTCTTCTCTTTCGCTTTTGGTGGCATTATCCAAACGAATTCTAATATCCGATGCATGACCTAAAACAGCACCACCTTGAGGACCAACTGCAGGAGAACCTTTAGCAGCTCCAATTTCAGCTCGAACATGATTAGTATAAATGACAATAAGATTATGTATATCTGCAAGTGATTTCAATAGATCCACTACCTTCTTTAAATGCCTTTGACGTGCAGGAAGGTTATTAAGATTTTCTCCTCCTATAACATATTGTGATTTCAGTGGATCCATAATAGAGTCCAAAACTATTAATCCAATATTTTTTTCTTTAATTTGATCTGCACCTTCGCTAATAGCTGCTTCTACGTCATCAAATGTCGATACTCTGGAATACAAGAAATTATCCTTTAGAAATTTGGGATCAACTCCCCAGTATTTAACCAAGCTCTCAAATCTCTTTCCCTCAAACGCACCTTCTGAGTCAATATAAAATACACCACGTCCCCAACCTCCTTTGTCTTTAGCTCTCATCATAATAGATGCTGCTGTATAGCAAATTTGAGTCTTTCCTTTTGAAGGTTCTCCATATAACTCAATTAACGTGCGACTTCTCCATCCTACAGAGCTATCTGCATATGTCATCATTTTATCAAGTGAAGCACTACCTGTAGGGAGATATACATGTTCCCCTTCTCTGGTTTTTATCCCATCATAATCTAATACAACTTTCCCTTTTCGTTTAACTAGTTGGGCATGATTATAGATTTTAACTGCTACACTTTTGGATATTCCTTCTATATCCTCTAAATCACTTTTAAACATCACGAACAATGTAGAAGTTGTAGTGATATTTACCTTTTTTAATGCATTTACATAACGAGTATAAGATTTAGACCCTCCGAATGCATCTTTCATAAATGTATCAAAATCTGGATTTGAAACATATTTTTTACCATCAACCTCAAAAAATTCTATTTCTTCGGTTACTATTGTCTCGGCTTCAGCCATGTAAGATTAATATTTCGAATTATATATAAGTACAAAATATGGTTAATAATTTTATTTTTATAGGAGAATTTTGAAATGAACCATATATGATTCAATGATCTCAAATCAATGATTTTTCTTATACATGGGTGAATATAATCACGACCTTCTGAATCATCTTTAATATCAATTTAATCATCTTAAAGTAGATTTTCCAAATAAAATTAAATAATTAAATTTGAATCAAAGAAAGTATAATCATTATATTTTTATAATTTGGGATTTGAAAACATGCAGGTGAATACCAAATTTGATGATTCAATAAATAGGTTATCAAAAAAGATACTCATTATTGATGATGATGTTCAAATTAGAAATATTTTAGAAAAATTACTGTCAATTATCGGATTTGAGATATTCACTGCATGTGATGGATATCATGCAATAGAAAAGTTAAATAAAATTAATGTAGACTTAATTATCACCGATTATAATATGCCTGGTATTACTGGTATAGATACCATCAAATCAATAAAACAAATTAATCCAAACATACCAATTATTATGATTAGTGGTCATACTTTTGATAATCCAAATAAATTAAATGACTATGTAGATGTATTTTTCAATAAACCTGTAAACTTTGAAAAATTAAAAGGGTGTATTGAAAAACTCCTTAACAATAATACACCTCAGATAAATGCAAAAAAATAGGCAAAGTAGGTTTAGTAAAAATTAAACAAATCAGATTAATCCAAATTAAATGTTTATATCAACAAGGAAATTAAATTAATGAGGATCTGAATGACAATCATTTCGTATAGTATGAACTATCTGCAATTAACTCTGCATTATTTTATCCAAGTATCTCATTCAATTCTTGTAAAATTTGATCTTCTAATTTATCAAGACTAACATTCTGAATGCAATCTTTCTTAATTAATTTTCTTAGTTTTAACATGTGTGTTTTTATATCCTGCTGAGTTATTAGTACCCAAATAATAATATTCCCATTTTCTAGTTCTGAATAAAGGATATACTGGTCATTATATGAAATTGCATTGATACTTCTATGAGATACATATCTAAAAGCATCTGAACAAAAATTAGTCAAGGAAATAATAATTGCATTTACTAATTGACTATCCAATGCATTTTTAGTTGTTTTATCAAAATAATGTGTATATAGGTTAATACCTTCTCTATTGGATATCATAAAAAGAATTGGTCTTTCAATAACATCATTTACATACTCTCTAATTGATTGATTGGTATGAAATTCCTCTTTTTTACCAATGACACTCATAAGCACTAATTCTCCATTTTCAGAAATTCCGCAGGAGTTGATTCTGCATGATCAGAGCCAAAGAAATCAGTCACCTTATAACACAAGTATCCATGAACTGAAGCAAGCATAATATAGAAATGATCTATTCTTTCATCGTTACTACCGTTGCTGGATTCATTCAATCCCTTTACATCGATATCTGTAGTAAAATTTAATTGAGATGTATTGTCCTGATAAATTGTAAACTCAATAGTATTCATATTTCGATTAAGATGATATAACCCTACATTTTCAATAGAATCTAACATAACAAAGATGTAATAAGCTCTATACCTTTTCTTATTAGAATCTAACAAGTATGAATAGAATTTCGAGGTACCTGTAGGAATAATCCTAGCTAACGTCTGTAATTGACGTTTCTTTTGCAAATCAATATCCTGTTGAATATTGAATGTTTCAAATAGTTCTGAAAACATATTATCAACTGATTATAACAAATTCTATATAAGTAAGATGAATATTTTAACTTGATATGAATACATTTCAAAGTGGTGTAGATCTATATTAAAGGATGAATTATTAGATGTACGAGAATTCATCTGAAAGATAAATTATTAATATATAATTATAACTTAACGATTTAATTGAAGGTCATCCAGGTCAAATATTTTGGTAATACTTGGAAATTCCGAACTATCAACAATTGATATACATCTTGTGGTTGGTATGGTTGAGGTGTTTTTTAATTGAACCATGGGTTTAGATTCAACATGTTCTAACTGAACTCGTACATGAGGTGCATAGCCAAGGGTTAATCCTCCAAGAGCAACTGTTTCATCTTCATCTTCAAAACCACTTCTTGTATGATTAGTATAGATTATGATTATATTCATTAATCTTGCCAGTAGCTTTAGTTTATCCAGTATCTGTTTTAATTTTTGTTGTCTCCTTACTAAATTAGATAGGTCTTGATTGGTCACAAAAAATTGTCTTTGTAGAAGTGATATCAGTGAATCAATAACAATCATACCTATGTTCAATTTATCCTTATTAGCAAATAATTCATTTATTAAAATTTCCAAATCATCTATAAAATCTAATTCAGAAATGTATAAGTTATTTGGTTCTTTAATCAGCCCACGCATAAAATTTGGATTAAAGAAATTTTCAGAGATTACATAAACGACTTTTTTACCTTGTTCTATCATGCAATTTGATAAGTATAAGGAAAGTGATGATTTTCCTGTTGATCCCTCTCCAAATAGTTCAATAAGCATACTTGAACGAATTTCTGCGATACTTGTAAAATTATTAAAT
>JAOUKW010000104.1 GCA_029882335.1 Candidatus Heimdallarchaeota archaeon
GGTTGAGAAGCAGAAAGAAGCCACAGAATGAAGACCCTGCTAATCCCACATTATATGTGTGGGAGTCTGGCGACGGCAGGCATGGTTTGGGCTGAACGTGTGTATGTATATACAAAAAAGATCATCAATAAAATAGTACGTACATCAAGTATAATTATTAGCATGCTGGCAAAAAGTACCTAATATACTGAAATATTAACATATATTAATCTAGTAAAAGATCATTACTAGCAGGACTAAGTCACCACCTATCAATTAAGAAAGGATGACCGAAGGGTCAAAATTCATCAATACGATGATCAGTGAGAAGTCTTATTCTCCCCTAGAAAAACGTTATTCAGCAAGGTAATTTACATTATTATTTTGCGAGTGATCTAATAATGGAAAAAAAAACATGGAAAAACCGTCTTCAATGAAGTCTAATGGACATAGAAGCGGACATAAGTCTCAGAATGAATTCTTTGCTAATTCTTATGACAAAATCATAAGGAAATTTGGTGACAATAGGCAGAGAACTGGCTGAACGTGTAGTATGTACGTACAAATTACTTGTAGGTATAAAAAATATCATATCCAATAAATAGTAAATAATTCCAAATTATCAAAGATTTGAAAGAAAATATCAACTCATGAGAACCAATATTTATAAAATTAAATTCATTCTAAATGATATGTCTGATAAAGAAATTAATAATGCAGATAGTTCAATAACTTATATCAATGGTGTTAATGTTAATTGGAGAGACAATTCAACTTCTCATGATTTCATTAGAGTATTTGATACCATCGTAATTAGTTTGTCAATAGTATATTTATTGTTGTTGAATTTATTCAAAGAATCCAATACTAATAATCCAACTAAAATAATGATAAATTTGAAAGAATCCTATTATCTTAATTCATACTTACTCGCCCTACAATTAGTATTCACCATTCAACTAATTAATTATCTCTATAAAATGCGGATAAATTCTGTTGAAAATAGATTATGGTCAATATTTCCCATGATTTTAGTAAATTTTATTCCAGTGTTATTGTATCAATATCCAACTGATTCTTTCCTTATTTCAATTATTGCATCTGAAATTTTGATTTGGATAAATTTAATAATTTTTATTTTAATATTTGTTGGATTAGAATATTTCACCTTTATGCAATTTAAAAAATATAAAATTATTAATGATGAATTCGATTATTTTTGTTTTATAACAGAAAATCTAGAATTACCCTCAAATTATTTTGAATTTTTTGATTTTGATATTATTCCAAGAGGAAATAATAATCATAAAAGTATTTTTCAGATTAGATTTGCTAGATTTATATTTTTACCCCTTTGTGAGTTTATTGTATTAGTTATGGTTATTGAGTTATTTTCTTCGAATGATTTAATAGAATTTGATTGGATTTTATTCTTTTTACGGATATTTCTACTAATTTACATATTTCTGATAAAATACCCTTTGGCTAATGGAAATATATCAACAAAACAATTACAATTAATACTTGTGGTATTTTGCATTACTATAATAATTGGAATTTCATTGTCATTTTTCTTAGCTTTTCTTGGATGGTAAATTACCAGTTAATATATTCTGTTATTTAGTTTAATAATCAATTGTAATGGTTATTCCTATGTGGTAGTTGAATATAGATTTGATTATTAAATATTCTTAATTATGCTTGTTTATCCAGTCTTTAAGATCACCAAGAGGTTGTTCTTTCTTTAATTCATTATAAACCTCGTGTCTAAATCCTTCATACATTTTAAAATCCACTGACTTCGATGAAAATGCTTCTTTCAATGGTATTCTTGAATCTGGGTGAAATGCTTGATCTTCAGATCCGAATTGAATAAGTACCGGAATTGAAATACCATTTGCAGCTTCCCTCATTTTTCCTAGAAATTTAAACATTTCAGCTCCTAATCGTGCACTAATTTTATCATACTTAACTAGAGGATCAGACTTATATGCATTTACAACTTCATCATCATAACTTATAAAATTCGGATCTAAATTAGAGGGAAGTATTAATTTAGGAAATATAAAAGAGAAAATTTTTGACATAAATAAAGTTACACCATTAATATCTGGTCCTGGTGCAGATCCTGTTCCAGATAGAATAATCGACTTAAATTTACTCTGATCCGCATACATTTTCATATAATTATTGGCAATTATAGAACCCATAGAATGACCCAATAGATGGAATGGAAGATCTGGGTGTTTATCTCTCACAATATTCTCAAAAGTCTTGAAATCTTCAAAATAATCTGTAAATTGATTTACATGTACTCTTTTACCTTCTGACTTTCCATGACCTCTGTGATCTAATGCATATACAATATATCCTTCAGGTACAAGTGTATTAACTACATTAATATATCTTCCTGAATGTTCTCCAAATCCGTGAGAAATTAATACTACACCTTTAATTTCACCCGCATTTGACCATGATTGGAAATAAATATTATCGTCGTTTAATCCTTGAAAGCTACCTTCTGTATTCTCCATGATTTTTAAATTGGAAGAAAATATAAATATCTACTCAAGTTAGAGGTGAAAATATCGTAACTTTCCTATTGTTATTATCAGATTAACATTATATCTCGTGAATTGATATGTTAAAGAAATTCCGATATAACGATTTCTAGTGAAGGCATTGCTCGTTTTAAAAAATTATGGGATAACGTTATAATTTATTTTAGAGAATAAAGTCATAAATTAAATTTGATAATATGATTATGAGTTACCTAATTTGGATTATACACATAAAATTAAGAGTAATATCACTTATCCAATACTGTAAGATTTAGTAATATTTTTTATTTTACTTATATTGAAAAATTTAAAATAGTTTTTGTATTATTTATTTTATATTTTAACTTTTAAAAAGATTATACTGCTGCTGCTGCATTGATTAATCCAGCACCTTGTAAGGTACTTGCATAACCCATGTCAATTGCTGTTGAGTAAATTCTTGCCATTGCTTGGCTTGCTGAAAATCCATTTGCCATTAATAAAGCTACTAATGCGGCAACATGTGGTGCTGCCATACTGGTTCCAGACATATCAGTGGTACCACCACCATTTTTGGTTGCTGTAATGTACACACCAGGGGCGGAAATATCAACATAATCTGCATTGTTTGAGAAACAAGGCATTACATCTAATTCTGCTCCAGTCCATTCAGTTGCCCATCCAGACATATCTGGTTGATATAATCCAGTTGCACCTACTCCAACTACGCCATTACTGGCTGCTGGCCAGGACATTCTTGTATTGGGTGCATCACTGCATTGACCTTCATTTCCAGCTGATGCAATAACTGCTACTCCATTTGAAGTTGCATAATCAACTGCTGCTTGTAAATCTGCTATAATTGTGGGGTAATTACTGATGTCTCCACCAAGAGACATGGAAATAACTTCTGCATCATCTGCTGTACCTCGTACTCCATCAGGACCATCAGAAGCCATTCGGATTGCGTGATTTAGGTCTCCCCAATCACCACCTCTTCTACCAAGTGCTTTTATGCTATAGATCTCTACGTGACCTGCTGCAATTCCAACACTGTCTTGATTGTTATCTAGAGCGGCTATAGTTCCTATAACGTGGCTTCCGTGACCTTGGTCATCATTGGTATCCCTTGTACCACAACCTTCTGTTCTTGCAATGGCAGAGTAACACCATGTTACTACGCCTGCTAGGTCGGGGTGGTCGAAATCAACACCAGTGTCGATTACTGCAACTTGTACGGATCCGGAGGTTGCGGCTCTTGCTAAATCTGCACCAATTCTTACATATCCCCAATCTGCTACTTGTCCAGAACCTCCACCGCCGGGCTTAGCCATTAATTGGACTAATGGTGGTTGTTCTTGATCCATTGCTGCGATTGTTACGGTAGCAGCAACAAATGGTAACAGAGAGGTTATTAGAATGGTCATCATGGATAATGATTTTAATTTATTCATTTTATTTCTCCTGTTTAGATTGTCAATAAAACTGATGTGAATACAGTTTTACTAGACTTCTAATTCAACAAATATTTGATAATATATAAATGTCTCCAAAAATGTTGAAAATAAATTGGAAAAATATATTGAGTTCTTTCAAAAGTCACATAAATGTTTTGGAAGTACTTATTTTGTAGGAAAAAACATCATTTTTTGAATATATTGTCTATATTATTGATATACTCAATAATTATTGAATTATTTTAATAATAATAATTAAATACCAAAAAAAAATATTAAAAAAAATTCGTGAAAATGCAAAAATTACATCTATTTGTTTAGAAATATTCTTTTTCGATATAATCCGCCTTATTAAAATCAATTAACTAAAAAAAACGATGGGTATAGAAACAAGATCAATACAATATATTAAAATTTATTTTTTTTCATTAATTAAAAGTACTTGCGGAATAATTCTAATTGTTGTTAAGAAAAAGGTGAAAATTGCAACTGAAGCGTGTAATTGAAAGATTAATTTCTCTTAATCTAAGTATATTCAGGTAATATTTAGTTATCTCGTTTATTGATTATAGTTCTGATGGGGAATGGTATTTCGATATGTTCTTGTTTATATCTTTGATGAATTCTTTTGATTAAAGTATGGATGATGATGAATTGTTGTTCAAATTCTTTAATTCTTACCGATAGATGGAATTTAATGGCAAAATCACCAAATTCGAAATATCTAACCCTAGGTTCAAAATCTACTTCAATATTAAATTCTTTGATTACTTGATTAGCAACATCAATGGTTATTTTTTCAACAAACTCCAGGTCTGCATCATATGAAACTCCTATTGCAAGTTTTATATTCATTTCTCTTTTTGGTAGTGAAAAATTGGTAATGATATTTGTACCAAGAAAGCTATTTGGTAGAATAATTAGATTATTTTGAAGTGATCGTATAGTAGTATTTCTCCAGTTGATATCTTCAATATATCCCTCCTCTCCGGATTGTAACCTAATATAATCTCCAGTGTTAATTTGCTTAACTGCGATAATATATATCCCTGCAAATAAGTTACTCAAAGTATCTTGAAGAGCTAAAGCAATAGCCAATGCACCAATACCCAAAGTAGCTATCAATGGTTCAACATTTATGTTAAGAAGTCTCATTAGAATGAAGAGTAATGTGAAAAATACCAAGATTCTAATAATATTGGAATATATTGTTGTTTTTGGTAATCTCTTCTTACGAAGTGAGTATGTAATGAAGTTATTAATTGCTTGTTGAATTCCAAAAAGTAATGAAAGTAAAAGAATTATTTGAAGTCCAAATTTGATATTTGAAAATAACTCATTATGCGGTGCAAAATAGGAAAGGTAAATATAAAACACAAATGCATTTACCCAAAAAAATACCAATCCGGATATTGATTTAATTAAAATACGAATATTTCGTTTTTGTTTTCTGGCAGTGGCTTTTTGAAGCCATGGCATGATAATTAAAGATACAATTGAGGATAAAACAATTCCAATTATAAAAGTAATGATAATTTCTTTTAAAATTGATACAGGGAATTCAACCATATTCAATATAATTAGACATAAGAAGTAATTAAATTGATTTATGTTGTTTAATTAAATTTGTAAAATTTGAAGAGGTGACTAAGTTTAGAAAATTTATGTTTAATGCTCTAAAAATATCAAAAGTAAAAATATAAAATGTCTATAAGTTTAAATCCATATGTTGATATTTGTTACATATGGTTGAAGAATCATTATTATCATTGGAATTGGTATATTTATTTTTTTCAATTGGAATTGCAATTGAGTTATCAAAGTGGTTAAAAATTCCAAGTTCAGTTGGATTAATAGTCATTGGTGTTGCAGTTGGGCCATCATTTCTTAATTTAATTCATTTATCTCCAATAATACATTTTTTGGCAGAGATAGGAATTATTTTCCTTTTATTTCAAGTTGGGCTTGAAAATGATGTTTCTTTATTAAAATCTAAATCGTCGATTTATGTGGCTTTGTTTGGTTTTATTATTCCATTTATTGGTGTTTTCGGTTTAATCATGATATTAGATGGAAATTTGATTCTTGCTATTTTTCTTGGTATAACGGCAACTGCAACTAGTATTGGTATCACAACAAGTATTCTAAAGGAAATGGGTGTTTCAGAAAAGAGTTTCTCAAGAACAATTTTTGGAGCAGCGATAACTGATGATATTTTGGGTATGGTATCACTTTCATTTTTTACTGGTATCATAATTGCTAATCAAGCTAATTTATTTACAATTACTTGGGTGATTGGGTTTTCTATCATCACTCTTGTTGTTTCTTTGATAATTGGTACGCAACTACTCAAAATTATTAAGTTTCTATCTAGAAAATCACTATCTGATAGTTCTCTGTATACATTTTGTATCGGTTTAGCTGTATTTGCCTCTGTATTGTCGGAAAACATCGGATTATCTGGAATTGTTGGATCATTTTTGATAGGATTAATGATAAAAAGTCAATCCGACGAGGTTGAAGTGGAAAAGATCCATCATAGCTTTCATAATTTGATTGCAGTTTTTAGTCCTGTTTTCTTTTTATCACTTGGTCTAAAAATTGAATTTCAGGCACTCAAAGATGGACTGGCAATTGGTATAATATTAAGTATTGTGGCGATTATAACCAAATTCTTAGGATCTTATTTTGGTAATTCACTTGTTGATAAAGATCGAAAAATATCTGTTATAATTGGTATAAGCACAGTTCCAAGAGGGGAAATTGCACTGGTGATTGCAAATATTGGTTTTATACTTGGAATTCTATCTTCAAAATATTTCTCTGCAATAGTATTAATGTCAATAATTACATCTTTCTTCCCTCCATTTATATTAGTCCAACTTCTTAAGCCGTATATATCCGCGAAGAATGAAGAGGAATTGATGGAGATGAAAAGAAAAGTTACAACTAAGTGGAGTATGTTTAACCTTGCAAAATTATTCAAATTTGTACAAAATGAAAAAGGTGTATTTGTACCATTATCAGATGAATTTATTGGTGATATTATTAAAGAAGAAGGATTGTCAGAAGAAAAAATAACTGTGGTTAAAGAAATTGTTGATAATCAAATAAACCTCTCAAAATCTAAAAGTATAAAGAAATCATCAATTCGTAAAATAATTAGATCTTTAAAACCTAAGGTTTAGAATTGTTCATTAACATATTAAACAAAAATACCAATTGATAATCATTACTGATGTAGAGAAAAATAGTGTTTTAGTTGTTATTATAGTAGATTACGTATAAAATTAAAAAAAAAAATTGTTCCAAAAAAACAACCTATTATGTGTAATAATTCATACCAATTTTATGGAAACTCAAAGTTCCAATCAAACAAATTCTGCCATTGTAAGCAGGAAATTTTCATTAATTTCTTCTTTTTTTCAGGCATTTATGTCTTCTGCTGATAGTTTGGCAAATACATTTGTCTTCTATTATGCAATAGGTAGAGGTTCTGTTGGTTTTATTCATGGATTGATTGTTTCTGTTAGAGAACTGGGTAGTGCAATAATCCAACCTATTTGGGGTAGATTGTCAGATATCAAAGGTAGGAAGTTATTTGTAATTATGGGGATGTTAATTCAGTCCTTTTCATGGGGAATACTAATGCCTCTTGCAAGCAAACCAATTCATATTTTACTCATTTTGGTATTTCAAACCACGATGGGGACGATGGCTATACCTTCTTGGAGTTCTTGGATTGGTGACTTTACGCTGAAATCAAAAAGAGGGGGTGTATTTGGGAAGCTCGCAATGATTGGGTCTTATACTGGTATGATAGTTCTATTAGTTGTAACATTAACCATGGATGGAATTGATCCAGACAGAAAATTCGTGGATACATATAGTATTGCATTTCGGATGGGTGGTTTATTTTATTTATTTAGCGCAATAGTCGCCTTCTTAATTCCTTCTTCTACAAATGGGATGAATATTGCAATTAAAGAATCAATCATCACTCCTTCTGCAAGTCGTGTACATTTGGTAATCTATCGCAAATTACAATATCAAGTAAAGCTTACTGTTCAGGGATTGAAAGTGGAGTATAAGAGAATCGTATTGGCTGATGGTTTATTCAGAGTTGCATGGTCTACTGCTTGGCCAATTTTTCCATTTGCTACTTTATTTGTCACTCAAGATTTACTTGATTTAACCTTACTTTCATTAGCATCAATTCTCCCTATGGGTTTGTCACAATATTTTGGAGGTAAATTATCTGATCGAATTGGAAGAAGAAGAGTAATTATTTGGAGTAGACTTTTCTTAGTTTTACCTCCCTTTTTATTTGCTTTGGGTGTGATATATCAAAATATTTTATTTCTATATATTTCAAATTTTATTGTTGGTGCTACTTTAGGTGCAAGTGTAGTATCACTCACATCTTTTATTCTAGATGTTGCTCCTGATGATAAAAATGGTACATATCTCAGTTTACATATGATGGCCATGGGTATACTTGCCTTTACTGGTTCTATTATCATGGGATTGGTATTAAATTATATATCACCGACAAAAGAACCCTCGTCTGCATTAATTTCATTACTTCTTATGGTAGTTGCATGCATACGCTTTATTGCATGGTTCTCATATTTCTTATTACCAAAAGATGAATCTATAAAATAACGTCCTCGAATCTTTTTATTTTTTGTGAGATTTAGTCTATTTAATTGAATTATAAAAAAATCAAAAAGATAAGACGGTATTCCTCTCTGAATTAGATTAATTTATTAATTCAATATACATCAATATATTGTATTCTTATGAGAATTACACTTCAGAAAAAAGTATTAGTTACAATTCTAGGTTCATTATTACTTGGAATCGTAATAATCATGGGTTTAAATATTTCCTCTGTTAGAAATTTTTCAACAGAAAGTACTGATATTACATTTAATGCTATGAAAAATGAAGAGTTAGAAAACTTAGCCCGCATCGCAAATGATCGAGCATTATTTGTTAATGAATTTTTTAAAATAATTGCTGATGATTTAAATTCACAATGGAGTTATGCAACTGAATTATTGAATGGTAATATTAACGTCACACCAATTGAATCATACTGGGCAGATCCTGACATTGACGCAAGAATTGCACCGGGTGAGTTCTTAGATGAGTTTTATGGACCTGTTTCCTGGGAGGTATCAACGATATACTTACCAGGGATATCGAATTCACTAGAATATGGAGCCATTGATGAATCAACAAAATCATTAATAGATGAAACTTCCAATCTTGATTTTATCTATAAAACACTTCATGCATCAAATCCTGAATATGTATGGATATATATGGGTTTTGAGCAGGCAGGACTTTTTAGACAATTACCCTACAATGATATGACTTGGGCCAGAGACGAAAACTATGATCCCAGAGAAGAATATTGGTATTCTTCTGCTGTTAATCAAGATGACTTGAATATAATTCTTGATTTAGATCCTACTTCTGGCTTGGTTGTTACTACAAATCGTCCAGTAAAATATCAAAATGGAAGTTTAGTTGGGGTTATCTCGGTTGATATGTTGATAGATCAAGTAACACAAGTTGTTTCTGGAGATACAATTCTTCAAAATGGATATGCATACATGTTGGATCAAACACTGAATACAGTAGTCCATCCATCATTAATTCAAGATCCTGGATTGTTTGGAAATTCAATTTATTCAATCGAATTTACAAGTAGTCAAGAAAAAAGTGATTTTCAATCAATTCTCACCTCTCGTAATCTAAACCAAGCTGGACAATTTAATTTTACCAAGGATGGTAAAACATGGTATCTGTCCTATGCACCAGTTCAGACAGGTAATTTTTTAGTAATGGTTGCTGTTCCTTTGGCTGATATTGAAGCACCTGCAAGGCAAATGAAGGAAGAGATCCTTCAATCCCTGTATACAAAAATAATTACTTTCATTATTCTAACAATCATAATCTCTCTAATTATATTTCTATTTGCCAATAAAGCAAGTAACAAAGTAGTTGAACCAATCAAAGAACTAACTGAAGTTACAAAATTAGTAAGTCAAGGAAATTTAACTCGGGATCTGAAAAGTGATAAAATCGCATCATCGGAGTTAAATTTATTATACGATACTTTTAAAGGATTAATAACTGCTTTGAGGTTTGGTAATGAAGAATATTATGCTGGTAATATAACTCGGGCAATGAATAATTATTTGAGTGCTTTGGAATTATTTACCCGGTTAAACAACACAACTGGTATTGGAATTTGTCATAACAATATAGGAAATATACATAAAGCTCGTGGTAACTTAAAGGATGCTAATAATTCATATCGTACAGCAACTACAATAGGTGAGGAATTATATAACACTAGTACTGGAGATGAAAAAACACAGCATGCTATCGCATTGGCCTCTAGATTTAATAATTTAGGTCTTCTTTACAAGGAAATCGAGCAGTATGATAAATCAATAGAATATATGACAGAAGCTTTGAAATATGATAGATCCATTGATAATTCTCGGGGATATGCAACCCGTATGGGAAATTTAGGGTTGATTTATTTAGCCAAGGGTGATCTTAAACAAGCCAAAGAAACATTAGATGAAGCAATGGATATTGCAAAAACTCAGAATAGTGATCGAGCATTATCCTATGCTATTTACAATTATGGAATTTATGAAAAAACTATTGGAAATTTGGATGAGGCTATCGATCACTTTATTCGAGCTTCTGAATTGGCAAATGATCTAGACGTTAGAATAATAACCTCAAGCTTGGCTAACTTAAAAGAAATTTATCACTCTCAAAACAAAGTAGAAATGGTTGGTGAAATAGACGCTCAACTACTAAAGATTCAAGGATCAAAGCAAGCAAAGGAAGTAACCTTTGTTTTGGATTATTCTGGTAGTATGGCTGGTAAACGGATTCGATCTGCAGTAAGAGGAATGGAAAATATTTTCAAACAACAGATTTTTGATAATGATTTAGTTGGAATTATAATTTTTAACAACCAATCTGTCGTCTTGACTCATCCTCAACCCAAATTAGGAAATGAGCGAAATTTCATGGTTACTTTTGGTAAATTGACTCACCCAGATGGTGCAACTGCGTTTTATGATGCATTGGGTATGGCTATTGAGGATTATCTAAATAGACCAAGTCCCAAAGAACAATGGATAA
>JAOUKW010000497.1 GCA_029882335.1 Candidatus Heimdallarchaeota archaeon
TTTGTAGTGAACATCATGAGAAAATATATTCTATAGATGATTGGGAGTTTAAACCACCACTACATCCTAACTGCAGGTGTACTATTCTATCAACTGTAGCAGAGGAATATGGATTAGATAATTTAGATAATCTAGAAGAAGGTAAGTCAATTGATGGAATTGGCAATTGGTTTCCCAGCAAGAAACAAGCAGAACTTGAGTTACGATATGATGATTCTCTGGTAAAAATATTCCATGATAGAAAGGATAAAACAGTTAGAGAGATTGCAGTTGAATTTGATAATATTGTAAGCTTCCAGACTATAGGCAAATGGATGGTTATCTTGAAAGAATGGGAAGAAAGTAAACATCCAAGAGATGATAAAGGTAGTTTTTCAGGGTCACCATCAGGTCGTTTGATAAGTAATTATAAGGAACATAGTAACGGTCCCAATGCTGCTGAAGGAGATTTTCCAGAAGGAGCAAACATTTCACAGTTTAATAACAAAACTAAAATAATTTTAAAAATGGGAAAATTTCAAGATAAGGAATCACTTGCCATTAGAATTAAAAGTGGGATGTCAAATCGTTTACCTCATAACCAATCACCACATTTCACCAAAAGGAATCAGTATTACAGTGTTATCAATAATGCTTCAGATGTTTATGAAAAAAATCCCCATACCTTAGTGTTTGTAGCTAAAATGAATAAATCAACTACAGCCCTTGTTTATGTAAATCCACATACATTGGAAATATTGATAGGTACTGGGTTTGTAAATATAAAAAGTCAAAAACATTTTAACAAGACACTTTCAAAGTGGAAACATATAAAATCTTTTTAAGAAATTAATTCAGCGAATCCTAATTTTCCGTTTTCACCTAATTGATATGCTAAATCGTAATTTTCATGATCTGTTAGTATTAAATCACCGATAATGGGATGACTATCAAATAAGTATGTGACTACATACTCATCACCAAATGCCATTTCTACCTCAGGTAGTGTTCCGAAAATCTTTTCAAGTATTTTCAAACCATTCTTAACATATTGGTTGTCTTGAATAGTCAGTTCTTCTTGTGCCATTTGTATTCAATATATATTACCTATCTCACCTTATAAACATATCTTCGAAAACTGTCTAATTAAATCATTTTTTATTTTGTCAACCTACCAAAAATAAACTACCCATTTTTGTCGCCTTGGTTGTCGCCCTACCTCCAACTTACTTGACGCTTTACTTATTAAGTAGAATGAACAATAGTATTCAGAAATGGATCAAACATTCGACTGGAACTTTTCTATAACCAAGTCATATGACTCGGGGAAGGATCTAATCATTGAAGGAGACGCAACCGTAGATACTATGGATTCTGAAGATGAAGTTGTCGTGTTTGATTCAGTTGTCAAGTCAATGGAAACTTTCATGGAAATTCTACGCTACTACAGATAGTGAAAGAACATGTCCTATTTGTAGTGAACATCATGAGAAAATATATTCTATAGATGATTGGGAGTTTAAACCACCACTACATCCTAACTGCAGGTGTACTATATTGAGTACAGTAGCAGAGGAATACGGTTTAGATAATTTAGAAGAAGGAAAATCATTTATTCCCACAAAACGACAAGCAGAGATCGAATTAAGCTATAATCAATCCATACAACATGTTATAGCACAAAAGTATATGGGAGAACATAAAACTTCTCGTGATATCGGAAAGACATTTGGTGTCAGTCACCAAACTGTAGCAAAATGGATAAAAGAATTAGGGATTAAAAAATCTGAAAAGGAAATTTGGATTACTGATGATGACGGGAATCATTTTAAGTTAAACCCACCAAAAGGGAAACAAATTATTGATTACCATATAGATGAGAAACTAATTAAGGAAGAACTAAATGAAACTAATGCTGGGAAAATGGTAATTACAGCAACTTTGAAAGGATTTGAAAATATAGATCACCCTATTTTGAAAAAAGAATTAAGTAAAAATAGCACAATTCAGATGACTAAGGCTAAATATGATTTAAAAGCATCATATGGTTCAGATCCTAAATTAAAGAAAAGTTATCATTATAATGTACCTGAAACTTATTTATCAATAATCAATGATCCTGATTTTATTTATGTAGGTAAAAAATTGAAGGAGCAAAAGAAAACACCTGTTTTTGTTATAGGAAAATTTTCAGAAAATGGGAATAATTCGGTTTTGATAATAGATATTTCTAATTCTGGGGTCAATACAATAAAAACAGCCTATACACCATCAACTGATGACGAATTTAAACAAGTAATTAGTGGGAAAGATAAAATATGGGAAAAAATTGATTAAATTAATACTTCCATATAAGCAACAGGAAGGTTTTTACCTTCAGAATATATTGTTTCGTAACCCAAAATTTCTTTTGTTTTAATTGATGATGACTTTGCGTCATCAAATTTTAATGCAATTAGGTCGTCTAAAAAATGGTATTTCATTGGATCAATTTTTATCCCAAATTCCTTTTTGACTGCATTTAATATGCTTCTATGGAATTTGCTTAATTTACCTAACTCTTTAGGGAAACTACCTTTACTCATTTCTATTCAATATATATTCCCTCTTTCACCTTATAAACTTATCTTCGAAAACTGTCTAATTAAATCATTTTTTATTTTGTCAACCTACCAAAAATAAACTACCAATTTTTGTCGCCATGGTTGTCGCCCTACCTCCAACTTACTTGACGCTTTATTTATTAATAACCAAGACCAATAGTATTCAGAAATGGATCAAACATTCGACTGGAACTTTTC
>JAOUKW010000105.1 GCA_029882335.1 Candidatus Heimdallarchaeota archaeon
TACTACCCTTGCATACCATCCTCTTCTTCCTTTCATAGTCTTGATAAATTCATCAACTCTATCACCAACATAATTAAGAAATCTCAAGTTTCTACAGGGATTACATATCTCCGCAATTTCTATTTCTAATTGGTTAATTTTGAATTTCTGACCAATTTTAATTTGATCATACTTCAATCCATCAATAGTTAAATTTTCTCCCAAGTCACCAGGTTGGATTGGCCATCCTTCTAATTGTAATTCATTAATTTTATCCATAGTCATAAGTAATACTGCTCGATTTGGTGTTCCCTGTTTATCACTTTGTCTATAATAGTTGTAATCATCACCTACTCCGTCGATATGAATTTCCACTGATTTCACCGATAATTTAGGTAATCCCACTCCTGATTCATCTTTAGGTTTGATGTTTATCTGAATAACTGTTCCTTTCATGAATTCACTTAGACGTAGTATGATATTAATCTAAGGGAATAACAATGAAATATCCCAAATTTTTTATTATTTGATATATAATTGAGATATTCTAGATAGAAGTTTTGCTTCTGTAAATGGTTTAGAAATAAATTCAACACTTTCATCTTTGAAATTTTCTAGTATTGATTCCTCGTCATATCCTGATATAAATATGACATTTGCGATTGGATGATCCTTTCTTAATTCATCAATCATTTTTTCACTGCTAAGATTTGGCATTAATATATCTGAAATAATTAAATCAATTTTGTTATATGCTTTATTTATTGCCTCTAATCCATCTTCTGCAGTATATATAAACGCATTGTATTTTCCTAATATTTTCTTAATCAATGTTCGTATCTCAAAATTATCCTCTACAACTAGGACATGGAGATCATCTGGTATATTATAATTTAAATTCTGAGTATCTACTTCATGTTTTAGATCTACAATCTCTGTTGAAGTGGGTATATATATGGAGAATGAAGTTCCAATCTGTAGCTTACTGTATATCTTAATACCACCATTTAATTCCTTGATGATATTGAATACTGTTGCCATACCTAATCCAGTTCCCTTATCACCTTTCTTTGAAAAATATGGTTCAAATACTCTTTTCATGGTATCTTCATCCATTCCAGTTCCATTATCTGTAATCTCAATATTTACATAGTTTCCCATGGGTAATCCCAATTCTAAATCTTCATCTAAATCTAATCTTCGAGTTGCTATTTTTATCATTCCATTGTCGGATATGGCATCATTTGCATTTCCTACAATATTAATTAAAATCTGTTGAATTTGTGTGGGATTTACCATAATTGGTAATTTACCATGTGTTTGTTCATAAGAAATATTCACGTTATCAAATACTAATCTTGCAAGAATTGGTTTGAATTCATTAATCAACTGGTTCATATCATAGAGTGATTTTTCTTTATATAATTTTTTTCCAAAACCCAGTAATTGTAAGGATAGGTCTTTGGCTTTATTTCCAGCAGATAAAATTGCCTGTATATTTGTTTTGATTTCTTCAATATTATCACTATACATTGATATTTCTGAATATCCAAGAATTACAGTTAAATAATTATTAAAATCATGGGAGATACCTCCTGCAAGTTTTCCTAAACCTTCCATTTTTTCATCTCTTTCTCTCTGTTCTTGCATTTTCTTGAATCTGGTCTGATTTCTTTTTCGCTCAAGTATATTTGCCCAAGTTTCTGAAATAGAATTGATAAATGTCTCATCCTCAATGTTTAAACTATCAATATCCTTGAATTTGAATTTCATTATTCCAAGTATTTTTCTTCCTCTAATAATTTCAGATAGAATTACCTGTTCATCATCAAGTATAATTGACTTGAAATAATGTTTTTCCTCATCTGTCATAGATAAAATATTATGTGTGACTGGATGTTCTCCATCATGTATTTTCTTACTAAATACTGAAATTCCCTTTGGTATTATTTTCTTGGTCGAGTCATAATAACGAATTACACTATTTGTGTATTCTTCATTGATCCAAATTTGAAAATCTAAATAATTATCTATTTGTGTTATTGTATGCATTGTTTTATTGTATAAATCCAATATGTTTTGGTGTTTTAAGGAATATTGATTCAGTGATGATAAAAGATCTTTGTGAAAATTTTTTTGGATTAATAAATTTTCAAGATTTTTATACTTAGTTATATCCTGAACTGCACCAATCATCATTATTGGTATTCCATCTTCAAAAGTGACCTCTCCCACTTCTCTTACTGTTTTTATTGATCCATCTTGTAATTTAATTCTATGTTCAATATCATATTTATCTTGATTTTTAATTGCTCTATCTACGGAAGATATTACAAAATCTCTATCTTCTGGATGAACTATTGCTAAAAACGCTTCATAGGTACCCTTAAATTCTCGGGGTTTTAATCCGAATATTCTATATATTTCATCGGACCACATAAGTGTATTATCTCTGATATTCCAATCCCAATGCCCCATCTGACCGATTCTTTGAGCATCCGCGTATCTATTTCTGTGCCTAATAATTTCTAAGTTGATCGTTTTACTTGAAATTAAATTACCTACCAACATTATGGATTTATTGATAGAATTTATGGTTGATTCAAATACTGAAATATTCCATTCAATTAGAGCTTGTCCATTGTTTTTTAATTCAATATCAGTTATTATGTTTTTACTCTCATGAGAAGATACTAGATCTTCAAAAATCTTGTTTACTAATTGTATATCTTCTTCTTTTCGAATAATATCTTGAAATTGATATGGTAAAATATCATTTTCGGATATAATAAAATTTCGCAATACTTCATTAACATAAATGAACTTACCCGATTCATCACAAAATGCCATTAGTACGCTTTTATTGACATTATCCGAGGAATTCAGATCTAGAAAATTATTGGTTATTTCTTTTGTTTGATTATCTTTGACCAAATATATACACTATAGTTTTCTGCAAAGTTACTTATTAATCGTGTGATCAAGGAGTTTGACGAAAATTATGACAAAAAGGAAAGTTCTTTAATCATCTTACAATTTAAAATAAAGAAAATTATCAGATAAACAAATTATTCTTCTCTATTCATTAACGCAGGAGTATATACTGGATGAAATTCAGGTTTATTTGCTAATATTTCTTCTATGTATTGTAATTTATCAGATGATAACTCAACATCAACGGCACCTAGATTTTGTTCTAATTGCTCTTGTTTTGTTGCTCCGGTAATTACCGAGGTAATTTCACTTCTTCGTAAAATCCAAGCTAAGGCCAGTTGGCTCATTGATATATTCATTTCTGTTGCAAGTTCAGTTAATTTTCTTACCTTGCTAAGTTTTTCATCTGTAAGATCTCGTTTCATAAATTCTGAACGAGTCCCACGAGAACCTTCAGGGATATCGTTATTATATTTACCGGTTAACACACCCTGGGCTAATGGACTCCATGGTGTAATACCAATACCATGATATCTACTGCTTTCCATGATTTCTAATTCGATATGTCTATCCAACATGTTATACCTTGGTTGTTCTACTGCAGGTAATCTGGCACCAATTTCTTTAGCGATCCCTACTGCTCTTTCAATTTGTGCAGCAGACCATACACTGGTTCCCCAATATCGGACTCTACCATCACGCACAAGGTCATCCATTGCCATCACAGTTTCCTCAAGTGGAGTTAACCAATCAAATCGATGACAATAATAAATATCTAAGTAATCTTGATTCAGTCTATCCAATGTATTTTCAATGGAATCCATAATGTGTTTTCTTGATAAACCTGAATCATTTGGTTTATCACTCATAGGCCAAAACACCTTGGATGATAATATGTAATCTTTTCTATTGTATGTATCTCCTTCGAGTGCTTTTCCAACTACTTCTTCTGCTTTCCCACCCGAATATACGTCTGCAATATCAATAAAATTAATTCCTGCTTCTAAAGCTTGATGAATTAATTGAATTGATGTTTCGTCTTCAACAGTACCTCCGTAGGTGAGCCAAGCACCGAGAGAGATTTCTGACACTCGCATTCCGTGTTTACCTAATCTCCGATATTTCACTAATTTTCTATCTGAACTTTCTATTAAAAATAAACTGATAATAATTATTGAGTAAATATAAATCTAGTTAAGTAGTTTTGCACCACAACTTCGACAATTTTGTGTTCTTCCAATAATCGGTTGTTTACAAACTGGGCAATTATCTGGGAGTTTTTCTTGGATCGATGGCTTAGCAATTATCCTTGCTTGGTTATTTTGTTCCTCTGCTTGAAATTCCCAGAGGTTGCCATATTCAAGTACCATTCCGAGAAGTTCTGGAGGTAGTGTTAAATTACCTGATTCAGAAATTATAACCGATCTAGAACCACCCAAGGAATTAACATCAAAATTTCCCGTATGTTGTCCGGTAAATCTTCCATCTCTTAGTTCCAGTTTTTTATTGGCAAAAGTGGCTAGATGGTTGCTATGAGTGACCACTAGAAAACTAGTTTCCAAATCGCGATGGAGGTCTTTGAATATACCCATAACATTTTCCGAATTTGCATAATCTATATTACCTGTGGGTTCATCTGCTAGAATTATTTTTGGATTATTTGCAAGGGCTCTAGCAATTGCAACTCGTTGTCTTTCACCACCTGATAATCGCTTTGGTATGTCATGCATACGTGATTTTAATCCCAATAGTGACAATATTTCTGTCGCTCTACTTCTAGATTGTGAGTATCCAACACCTGAGTATCGTAGAGTTCGCACTACATTTTGAAATCCTGATAACGATTCTATTAGATTTCCTTCTTGAAATACAAAACCCACGGTTGATCTTCTGAAAGGTACAAGATCAGACTCTGATACTTGAGTTATATCTCTACCATAGTAGTTGATAGCACCAGCTGTCGGGTGTTGTAATCCACCGATACATCTCAGAAGGGAACTTTTACCAGAACCACTGGGACCAACAATTGCAAGAAAATCCCCTCTGTTGATTTCTAAATTGATACCACGTAAAGCAACAACATTTGATGCACCTTCTTTTCCTTTGTAAATTACATATACTCCTGTAGACTTGAGTAATGGTCCTTCATATTCGTCAATATCTTGTTGATTAAACATATTATACCACCCTTGTTGCTATGGATAAGTCTTGATTTGCAGCACCACGAGCAGATACTGCAGTAGCAACCAAAACTCCAATTGAAGTACAAAAACCGATGATACTTACATATAACCATGGAAATGTGACTAGTCTATCGATTGCTCCTCCTCCGAGAATAAAAGCAAATGTTCCGAATAATCCATTGAATAAATATGTAATTCCAATTCCTATGAGCGATCCCCAAATAGCAGTAGTAAGTACCATAATTAGATTTTCACCTATTGCAATTTTATAAATTTGTGATTTTTTAGCTCCTATCGCTCTTAATACCGCAAATTCGTGTTTTCTTCTTTCCATTAGAATTGCAGAATAGGTAAATGTAGATATTAAAGCTGCTGCAACACTGACAATGAAATTCATAGTTAGCAGTCCTGTAATTCCATAACTAGTAGGTTGTTCATCTAATTCTCTGAGTTCTCTCTGTAGGGAAACTGCTGACGCATAACTTGGGATTTGATTAAATTGAGATGTCATTTGATTTATTTGGTCTTCAGTGATTGCATCGCCATAGGTTGACTTTACAAGATATCTTGTGGCGTTCATAGGGGCGTCATCAGCAATAGTTGTATTATCTCTAATTGCACGTAGCCTATTTATTAATATAGATGATGAAATTACATTGGGGTGATTGACGTTACCTGGTGCATGATCGTAGATACCCAAGACTTCAACATCACTGATACTTCTTACTTCAGTTTCTCCTGATGTTGCATTGATTTCAACTTCAAACCGAATTTTTAAGGTTTCACCAATTCCAGTATCAAGTATATTTCTTGCAAATGATGAAATAAATACACCTTCTGGATTATCAGATAGCTTTTGTAATGCTTGAAGTGGCGTAAGATCATCAAATGCATCTTCATGCCAAATACCTACTTCTTTTCCCTCTTTCATCAATGCAAGTTCCTTATGAACATCAAAGCCAGATATTACAAATACTGTTGATTGAATTAGTGTAGGTGCAAATTTACCGATAGCCATGATATTTTCAACACCTTCAATATTTGTTAAATTCTGAGTATAGTCGCTAATTTCCCCAAAATTAATCTGATAATCAGACCCTATTTCGTATTGTCTAATTCGTATTGCATGATTTTGATCTGTTACTCCCTGAGCAGTGGCTAATGTGGCTATTGATAGTGTTAATACGATAATAAAGGCTAATTTATCTGTATCATTTCTTCTTTTAAACGTACTCTTTAATATTTTAGATACGTCTTTAAATAACCATACGTTGAGAAGTAATCCTTCTAATTTGAGTGGTACAAATTTTGCAATTCTTATACCCACCAAAGAACCACCTATCCATAAGAAAAATGGGCCAAATCCCTGAATTAATAAACTCCACCAAAAATTAAGATTTAGGTCAACTCCATATATTTGCTCTAATATCGTCACTGAAACAGTAGATAAACCAATGAAAAACATAACTATATCAAGGTTATTTCTTCTAAGATAACCCATTTTTACTCCTTCAAATCGTTTAATTGTTTCACTAACTTCAGAGGTGATAAATTCTTTGGCTTTTTTCCTTGATTGAATTGTAAGTAAACCACCCACAACAATAGCAGACATGAATAACGCAGTCTTATCCAATCGAAGGTAGCTAGCAAATGATCCCACATAGTCGAGATCAATTTGCATGAAACCGATTGAAGATGCGATTATCCAAGCCCCAAATATTCCTAGCATGTATCCAATAATCCATCCTATTATAAATAAGACAAATGTTTGATTTCTAATTTCATTGAAGATTTGAGTCTCATTAGCACCTTGTACCTTTTTAATTGCAATTTCCCTTCTTCTTTCTTCTAATGACATTTCAATTCCAAAAAATAACAGATATAATGATAAAATAACCACTGGTGCTGCTAGTAGAAAATCAAAGATGTTAATAAATATGCTTAATAGTTGGAACGGTAATAAAAGATTTTGTACATTGTTTGATCCAACAATTTCCATTCCTTCTTTTTCTGCTAGATCGGTAATGTAATTCATAAATTTAAGTATCTCATCATTCATAGTTTCAGGATCCGAGACTGTGAATTGAGTTTCATCTATTTTTACAGCTAAGAATCTACCTAATTCCTCATCAAACCATCTCTTCAACTCTGGGAGATCAGTATTTAAAGCATCAAATGAGAAATATAATTCCTCTGGATTGAAAAATGACCCGAATATACCTGCATCTCCTGATCGAAATTCATAAATTCCCGATACAGTAACATTGGATACATATCCTTCATAAAATTTAAGTGCACCTCCTCGTTCTCTAAATGCATAGGACATATTAATACTGTATATATTATCGTCTACCTCTAATTGAAATTTAGATGCAATTGCTCTGGAAATAACCACATTATTGTCTGATACATCAAAAACTCCTTCTAACTCACTGGAAGATAAGAATTTTTTACCAATTTCAGTTTCTGGATAATCATTCTCAACAAATACTGGTGCCATATTTAAAAAGTCACTAGATCCGGGATTTTGAGAATCCACGGCACTTCCATCCCCCAGTTTATCTACTATTACAGATACTTCAACCTCATCAAATCCTGTAGATCCTATCGGTGTTGTATCTATGACTCTATCATCGAGTTCAACTATATCTGCTAATTTATGAAGATTCTCCAGACTTTCATTTTCTAAAATATCAAACTTGACTTCAAATGAAGCATTCTCAACAACTGTTTGAAAATTTTGTGTTTTCAAGACAGATGAATAAATGTATATTCCTGATATTATTGTTATTCCTAAAGCAATACCTGATAGCATTGCAAAACTTCTTCTTTTATTTCTAAAAATAGATTGTATGGTGAAGGGTAACCATTCCATTTTTCCTCTTAGATCTGCCATTATAATTCCTCCTTATTTGCATCTGTTTCTTCTTCTACTCTTCCATTTCTTAGTATAAACACTTTTTGAGCCGCATGTGCAAGTGCAATATCATGTGAAACCATTAGAATTGTTTTTCCTGAATTTGCCAACTGTTTAAACAAATCAATTATCTCTTTTCCAGTTTGTGAGTCTAAATTACCTGTTGGTTCATCGGCCAAGATAATGGTTGGATTATTAGCTAAAGATCTTGCAATGGCTACACGTTGTTGTTGACCTCCTGAAAGTGCATCTGGGAGATGATGTATTCTATCACCCAAGCCTACTGCTTCCAACAGTTCTTTTCCTCTTTGCTCAACATCGGAACCTCTTTTTCCTGCTAAATTCATGGCAAGTACTACATTTTCCAATGCAGACAGGTTATCAATGAGATTAAAATCCTGAAAACACCAACCAACTTTATTTCTTCTGATTTCTGTCAATTCATTATCAGTGAGATCAGCTAGCTCACTTTCATCGATATTAACACTACCCGAGCTTGCAGGAATTAGTCCTCCAATTATGTTCAACAGTGTCGATTTTCCAGATCCTGATGGACCCATCAATGCAAAAAACTCCGTTTCTCGCATTTCCAAATCAATTCCTTTTAAGACATGGTATTCCTCTCCTTTGTCCACATGGAATGATTTATTCAGATTCTTAATTAATAGCGTTGTTTTCAAGACAATCTACCAAATTATTGATATTGATAAAGTAGATAATTTTATATAAAAAGATTTAGAATACAGACCCTTAATTAAGGTTAATTTTAAAAAAGGGCCTATCTTGAAACATTTTAAACAACTTGTAACTTTCATTTGATCACTAAACTCTGATTGATTTATAGCTTTGTTATTCATTTACTTTTAGTAGTCAATTCATTATACCATTCTTGATTAGTATCTTTAGATTAATAACTATCTTTCATTAAGTCATAGATTAGATTGGAAAAAAAAACACATTCTAAGCAATCTTATAAATTTTTTTACTTGATGCAGGTGTTTCTTAGTTTTGGTCAAAATCTAGCATTTCAATTTCTACCCATTTATACTAGAAAACTTGGTGGTACCGAGAGACAAATGGGTTTACTTACGGCAGTACAAAATGTATTTTCAAATTTATTCAGTCCATATTGGGGAAAGAAATCTGACCAAATGGGTAGACGGATATTTATGGTCTTTGGTGGTTTTATTGCGTTTTCATGTGCTATTGCCATGGCATTGGCGAATAATCCGAATCAGATTATCGTAACGGTAGCGGTTAATTCATTTGGGATGTCAATTTTAGTTCCTGCTTGGTCTGGTGCTATTGCAGATTATACTAAGGGGATGAATAGAGGTTCGTTTATGTCCAAAATAATGGGTATTGGTGCGGGATATGTATCTATTGCCTTGATTATTTATGCATACTATATACCTAAGTTAAATTTAGATGAAATCTCTCAATATCGGGTAATAATTTGGGCTTCCGCGATAAATTTTGGTTTAGCAACTGTTGTATCTGGGTTTATTGTGGATAGAAATGAAAAAGAGAAACGCGAATTTAAACTATTTCTTCCTTTAAAAGATAGCAAATTTAGAAGGTATACGTTTATTACAATTACTTGGTGGTTTTTTATGAGTTTAGCTTGGAGCTATTTCCCGATACTCATATCCGATGTTGTAAATGCTTCCTCAAGTGAGGTTGCTCTGATTGGGTTGACTCAAACAATTGTACAATCTATTGTTGGTTATAAATTGGGTAAATATATAGAAAAACTAGGTATGAGGAAAAGTATCATCATTGGTTTGCTTCCATTTGCTCTAATACCCTTGATATTCTCATTTGCAACTGTTTGGTGGCATTTAATACCTGCTCAGATCATTGCAGGTTTTTCTATTGGTTTTGGTTTTGCAGCAATGGAAGGTTATATTCTTGAAATTGCAGGAAATCAAAATGCTGGTAGTTATAAAGGAGTTTATCAGGTAATTTGGGGATTTGTTACATTTATTGGATCATTTTTAGGGGGTATTCTATTAGAATGGTTAAGCCATTATTTGGGAAATCTTACAGACGCATTACGAATTATGCTTTTTACCGTGTTTTTAGCTAGATTAGTTGTTAATTTATTTATGATTAAATTGCTACCTGATATATGAATTGAATATTTTAATTAATATTTTTTATAATAATCTTGAAAATATTATTTTTTAATTCCAATAACATGCTTTCTAACTCATTGTGTTGATTATCGTCTAACTTATGGTGTGAAGATGCTGATGTTAGCTCTAATTCATTATTTTCTAAGAATCTAACAAATTTATTCATAGAAGAATGTAAATATCCATCTAGTATATCTTTTGACTGGGCAACAAGGTCTTTTATATCTCGTGAAGCACAAAATCCCATCATAAATAGAGATTTGCTACCTCTTGCCTCCGGATTATCAATTACAAAGGCAACATAATGGAAATTACTTTTTGGCTCTACCCATGGAGCATCACCTATTACTTGAGTATCAGATACAATATCTTCAAAGTCAAGGACAGAGGTCAGTTTTATTGCTGAGCTAAATTCATGATCCGAGTAACCCTCTCTACCTGATGGTGACTTTGATAGAATAAATGGTCCCATATGATCACTAAAACCGAGTATATAACTCGCAGGTATGAAGCTATTGATGTCATAATTGCTCTTATTCTCTGATTTTCTTTTATTTAATTCCTGTTTTTGCCAATTGATGATTTGACTAACTAGGAAGTTAAAGGATTCATTTATTTGTGTACCTGTTTTTGCACTTGTTCTTCCTGAAAAAATTGGAAATTCATCCCTATATTTTTCTCTCAACGCATTTACTTTTTCTTCTTGTAATTGCTCTGAGATTATTGGATTTTCCATATCTATTTTATTTCCAATTATTAGAATTGGTCCCTTGAGTTTTCTATCAATAGAACTGTATTTCATTACCCAATCTTCAATGGAATCAAAGGTTACCGGGTTATTAACATCATATACTACAATGGCACCTGCAGAACCTCGATAATATTGAGGATGTACACTGTGGTATTCTTCTTGACCTGCTAAATCCCATATACTACAGTGTACAT
>JAOUKW010000106.1 GCA_029882335.1 Candidatus Heimdallarchaeota archaeon
TCGTTAAACTAATAAAAATAATGTATAAATATATAACTAACAAAAAGTAAAATTTTAAATAATTCAATAAAAATGAAGTAGAAATATTGTTTTTGGTATTGTATATTAGCAATTTTTCATCAAAAATTTTATTACTGCACTAATTAATTATATAATAATTGCAAAAATTTAATATCAATAGGTAGAAATAAAATTATTTATCAAATTATAAATTATAATAAACGATAAATCATTGAATTCAAGGTGGTAATCTGATGATAAAATATGTTTCAAACATGAAAATTCATGATTATTAAGTAATTAAATTTATAATAATAAGTAAACAAACATTTAATTAATTAAAAATATAAAATATTGAGGATTATTTCAGATTACTACCTTGAAATATTCATAAAATCAATGTTTAAAAAAACATGAATAATCTATCTAAAAAATAAAAATATTGCATGTAGATGAAATATCAATATAAAAAAATACTTACCACTATACATAGTCCTTAACACAAATACTCAATGATTTAAATGTATCTCATATTATTATATAATAAATGTGTTATAATGTTATTGAATATTCTAATAAAATAATTTAATAACTAAAATATTAGTTAACAACAGTAAATTTAATGATTTGTGATTACCTGAAAAATCGTCTGGAAGTTCTGTTTATAGATTTTCCGTATGGTTAGGTGTAGTCTAAATACTAACAATAAAAGATAAAAAAAAACTAATAATAATTAATAAAAAAGTTAAATGACGAATAAATAAGGTAATATCAAGAAAAATTAGATTAAATATAATATATCAAATAAATTGCAAAAATAAATATTAAATAAAAGATAAAACAAATAAAATTAATTAATATAAATTAATAACTATTAAAATAAATCATATGGTATATTATTTAGTATATTATTTAGTATACTATTATAATGAATGAATTAAACGTTTGGTTATAAAATAATCCTTATACTATACCTACCCAAATGATATTACGCGCGCATATGCGTATTTATGATCGTCTAATCATGTATACGGAGATGATATATGTGTCAACATACGGGTATATTGGAGAAAATGCAAACTCAAGTGCATTTGTCTAGTTTCATTATTATAGTTACCTCAGTATTGGGTATGATAAAAATATATTTGGTGTACGTTTAACTAATATGTATTCTAATACTTTTAAAATAATTCAATATTTGAATGTAGGTTTTCTAATTTACTATCAATACTGGTAATTAATTCAGTAGTATAAATTGGTCAAAAAAGTTTCATGATTTTTCTGACTTTCTCAAATATTTTGATATTGATGATTGATGTTTTAGAAAAGTTTTGCTTGTCTTTTTAATAAATTACTTTACTCATTGGTAATTATATCATTTGAATCCTTGCAGACTTGGTTTATTGTTTCTGATAATTTTTTAAAGCTAAAAGGTTTGATTAATCTATTCGCAAATCCATGTTCTTCAAATTTCACCATGATTGTTTCTTTAAAATAGGCACTAATAACAATAACCTTGACATTTGCGTTGATTTTCTTCAATCTTTCCAGTAATATCTTACCGTTTATATCTCCTTTAATGGTAAGGTCCGTAATTACTACATCAAAAGGATTTCCTTTTTTATAATCTTCTCTGTAATATATAATTGCTTGAGAGCTGTTGTAGGTGAATTCAACTTGATGTCCTAGTGATTTTAGATAGGTGGTCATACTATTGGCTAGTTCAACCTCATCATCAACAATTAGTATTTTTCTGGGTTGGTTTTCAAGAATAATATTATTCATCTCTGATGATGCGACTTTTCCATCGAATTTCCTTATGCCAAGTGTGAATTCAGTACCAACACCGACTTTTGATTGAACATTAAGAGAACATCCGTGACTATTGACAATTGATAAAGTACTTGCCAGTCCCAAACCCTTTCCATGAGATTTGGTGGTATAAAATGGATCGAATATTCTACCAAGACGATCTTCTTCTATTCCTATCCCGTTGTCTTTAATGGCTATGGTATAGAGTTCTGTATTTTCTTTATCTTCATCAACAGTGATTTCCAATTGAGGGTTTGGAATGTCTCCCATGGCATCAATGGCATTAAGCACAAGATTTGATATTACTTGATTCATCATTCCAATATCAACCATTACAGTTGCGTTTGGAGCATTAAAATGAAATTTGGGTTTAATTCTGGTGCCTATGGTGAAAAATCTAACTGAATCTACTACTATTTTTTCAAGTTCAATAACTTCTGCAGATATTTTCTTATCTTGGGCGAAGGTAAGTAGTTGGTTAGTTATTCTTTTTGATCTGTCAATCAGTTTTTCTATGGTTTCAACTGCTTCAACAATATCCGGTTGATTTTCAGTTTCTGCTAAATATTTGATTATAGTGGCATTTCCGAGTATTGCTGCTAGTTGATTATTATAATCATGAGCAATTCCTCCAGCAATAATTCCTATTGACTCTTCTCGAATAACATTGATCATTTCTTTTTCTAATTTTCTTTTTTGGGTAATATCTTCAAAAATAAGGAGATAGTTGGCTACTCTTCCATCGATCCATACTTTGGAGAGTTTCATTGAGCATAATATCTGATTTTGTGTATATCCTTTGAGGATGATTTCTCCTTCCCAAGTTGAGCTAGCTCCAATATCTGTTATTATGTCCTCGATGTTTGAGTATAGGTTTTCATCGGCAGTTTGATCGACTTCTAATACAGCAGAAATTGGTTCTGAAAGTAAATCTGTTGGATTTGCATTAATATATTCAATTATTTTATTATTGATAAATTCGATTTTAAACTCAAGGTTTAATATGACTACTACATTGGATGAGCTGTTGATGGCAGTATATAGTGAGTTTAGGGTATTTTCATATCTAATTTTGTCATCAACATCTCTACCGATTGCATGTACTACTTCTTCTCCAATTTCATTTTTAGTCAGCCAAAACACAAATTCAAAAAATTTTACAGTTCCATTTTTATGAAGTTGACCTATTGGATAGGGCTGAGTTGGATCAAATGCCAGAATTTCTTCTCTTGATAGCATTTTTTTGCTGTATGGGTTGAGCTTAGTTATGTTTTCACCTATCAGCTCACCTGGATTATAACTCAATACTTCTCGAATTGCATCATTTACATCAAGTATTGTACCATCGATAGTTGTAGAAAAAATAATGTCTTTCGTTTGATTAATCATCCGATTATAATATGCTTCTTTTTGTATTTTTGTTTGAAGGGAGGTAAAAGTACGGATAATCAGTGCTATTTGTTCGCTAAGTAATGTTAAATAATCTATTTGAAATTCGTCTAGTTCTAGTAATCTTTTTTTCGGCTTCCAAATAGTCAAGTATCCATATGTATTGTCTAATACTTTAAATGGGCAAAAAATTGCTGATTTGATACCGAAATCAGTAAAATCCTTGACTATTCCTTCAGGATATCCCTCTACTTCCTTGATGTTTGGGATATACAAGACATTTTTATCAATAATAACTTGTTTACCTATTACATGTTTTCTGATTAATACCCTGTGTTGTTGGGATATTTTCGTTTTCTGAGATTCACCTCGTTTGACATGGACACCATTAATTTTTGATCTATAAACTGGGTAATTGGGAAAATACAATTGACCTTCTTCTAATAGGATAATAGAAATATGGGCACCGTGTATTATTTTTCTTATTTCTTGTTCGAGAAAATCACCAAGATCTTCTGTAGATTCGAACTTTTTGATATTTTCCATTAAATTTAATACCGAATCTGATACTACTTTATTCAGTTTCAAATTTAACATACTTTTATAGTAATTCGCTTAAAATTAATTAAGTCATCGTTATGTTAACACCCTTTTGAAATATATCTTTTGAACTATTTTGTTTAATTGAATTCTGTATGTTCAATTCCCTAATTTGATTTATTGGTATATTTGCTTTTATTCTCTTTTCATCTGCACAACCTTACAATTGAACTAACGCTTTAAAATATATTTAAATTATCTTATTTTCCACTATTTTTCATTAATCCTTATTAATTTGATAGATAATATATATGCGATGAATGGATCTACTAATATTGTGACTCAACATCCCTCTCAAGATGTTGTTTATTGGATGACTCGCTCAATTGGACTATTTGTTGTATTAATTACTCTTCTTCTTTCTCTAGATGTTTTTGAAGAGGGTTATTCAGTATTGGAATTGATAATTGGTTTCACAATTCACCTCATACCTACTCTGATTATATCAGTTTCTCTATATTTGGGATGGAAGAATAATTATCGTGGTATGGTGATTTTTGCAATTGTCACTTTCATGTCTATAACCTTTGTTACTTTTTCTAATAATCCGTCACTGGAATTCTATCTCACCTTCGGTTTACCTCCTTTTCTTATCAGTATTGGGTTTTTAATCAGCTGGAGGCGTGAAAAAAGTATTTAATTAAAGGGAAATTCTTTAGATTGTGTCTTATGAATTGAGTTATATTGGATAATTGTTGTATTTCAGGTCATCTCATCTGGAACGCAATGTTTTTTTACTAGAATATGATAACCTACATTGTTGGAAAACTCTGTATTGCATAATATTAATATTTTGAAAGCAGAAATCCGATTAAGATTTGGAATACCACTTCACCAATTAGAGAATTTAGTTTCAGTTTCAAATAATCAAGTATCTGGGATAAATTTGGCAAGTTCTGAACTAGATGGTTTACCCTATTCAATCACTAAATTTCCCAATATTGTCTCCATCAATGCTAATTCAAACAAAATAACCGAGATACCTGATTTTATCACTGAACTTCTTGAATTGAGAGTATTGGAATTAAAAAGGAATAATATAGAAGAGTTACCGGAGTCATTTGGCAATTTATCTAATCTTCAAAGATTGGATCTTGATTACAATCAATTTTATAAATTTCCAATTGAATTATTGGACTTATCCTCTCTTCAGTTATTATACTTGGATGAAAATCCTTTACATCAATTACCTGAGGCTATTGATCGGTTGGCTCAGTTAGAATATTTATATCTGAAAAATTGTCTGTTGGAAGAATTACCCCTTCGATTTGGTAATTTGAATCTAAAATTTTTGGATTTATCTTACAATCAATTATTTGAAGTACCTCCATTAAATCAGGAAATTCGATATCTAAATTTATCCCATAATAACCTAGAAAATTTTCCACAATCGATTACGAAGATGCATAGTTTGGAAATTCTTGAATTGGGTCATAATACGATTGATCGTTTACCTGTTGAATTGGGATATATGACCAAATTAAAATTAATTTCAATAGTGAATAATCCGGATATTATCGTGCCTGATATTTTGAAACAAAATATGTCAATCAATTTAATTCAATAAGTTTAATTAAATTTATGAATATAGCAATATCAAATGCTATTTGAATGGGAATTCATTCTACAGATTGTGGTATATATTACAAAACTAGAGACTGAAGGGTCTACTAGTAAGTTTATTACACAGATTATGATGAATTATGGATAATTCATTGCATTGGAAAACATAATAGTAATTAGTTTGAGATAAGGAATTAAATATATTCTTGGATATCTTCAATATTCATCTACTTATTATTTTTACAATTATATTAATCTTGATCATAGAATATTGAAAATAAGATTGAATACGAAGAAATCATAATAGTGAATGAATTGGTAAAAATTTGATTCAATTAGGAAATTACATTAATTTTTTTTTTTTATAATATTTCCTCATATCTATCCAGTGGTAAATGTTCAAGTAAATACCTGCAAAAATACGTTTTATAAATGGTAAAGGTTTATTGTAATTTAATTTAAATACCTCCCAAATTTGAAGATTATCAGCCTTACTCTGTTCATAATTGTGTACATCTTCAAAAGGACAATTGTCACCACAAACGTCTCGATCTGTAAAATAAGGGAAATTGGGTAAAATTGCATTGTGAATAAGTTTTTCTTCAAACTCTTTTAATTCATTTTGCTTTATATGAGACCAATTTTTGTCCTTATAATCCTTATCTAAAACATTTTTAGTCATTTCAAAAAAAGTTTCAATTTTAGTATTATGTTTTTTATCATCATAAGTGTTATTAACTATCCCTACAGCAATTGAAACTCCACTAGGCATGGTTCGTTTTAAAATCAATTTAGTATAACCCATCTCAACACTTTTCAGATCCATATTTTCACCAAACATTTCTGGAATTGTCATTAATGCAGATAAAAAACCAGTAAGTAATACTTCATTAGTTCCAGCAATTGCACAAAATGTTCCAAAACACTTTGAATATATTGGAAGTCCATCGCTCTTATAGACAATTATGTATTCTAGTTTCAACTTTATCTCCTTTAGTTATGATACTACATGTTAATAAGTGTAATAACTTAATATGTGTCTTTCTATTCGAGCATCTTTTGTAGCTGTATAGACCTGATAATTATCTAAATTTTTTAATTTCATTCAAGTATAAAAATATTCAACATAAAGGAATTAAATTATCAATATATCGAATCCATTTCAATCTTAAGTAATCTGTTTGTTTACCTCAAATTAAACAGTATATCACTCAATTTATCTAATTCTACTCGATAATATTTTCACATTTTTGAATAATATTACATTAGTAAATCGATGTTACAAAGGATGTATTAGATGAATATTTCGAGGATGGAGATATATATATTATTTAGTTGCTATAATAAAATTTTTAAGAAGAAATAAAGAAATCTTAGAAACTATAATTGTAAAAGGTGCTAAAAATGTGGTAGCGACCTGTATACGGAAAAATGTTTCTCAATTCATTCATGACTTTGGATCATCGGCACAATACATTTATGAAAAAATCATTATCATTAATGAAATATGAACAATATTGGGTGATTTGATTTGTTGTAGATAATACCCGATATTCTCCGCGTTAGTTCATCAAATTTGATAATTACACCAAATTAATCTAACTTCAATTGCATTAAATTATCAAGTTTTGCTAGAATGAAATCAACGTTGTCTTCTTGACAGAAATGAGATGCATTTGGTATATCTTCATTTACATCGTGATTTGTTCCGGGTATATCAAGAAGTAGTTTTTTATACCGTATAGTTATCTTTTCATGGTCTCCGAAACAAACAATAAATGGTTTTTTCCAGTTTTTAAAGACCTGATTCCATATTTTTGCATTTTTTCGTAGTTGTGTAAATACCAAGCTGGGTAGTACTCTCGGACCTACTTTGTAAGTTTCATCAGGGTATGGGGCATTATATGCTGCAATTTCTTCTTCTGATAACTCTCTGTATGATCCTCCTTGGATTATATTTCCAATGTCTAATTTCTCAATGGTCGAACAATAAGCAACCCAATTGGGGAAGTTCATTTTCGCAGTTAATTGTTCTTCAGTTACCTTTCCCAGTTTCTTAATATCTTTTCGAATAAGATATGGTGCAATCAATCCTTTCAATCCTCCTTGAAAGGGAAGTCCAGTATTTGAAGCCATTATTCGACTAAATTTATCCGGTAAATTCGCGCATACGCGTAGTCCTATCAATCCTCCCCAATCTTGGATGAATAAGGTGATATCTGATAACCCTAACTCAGTAACAAATTGGGTTACATAATCAACGTGGAATTGATAGGTGTGATCTTTGGCAGAGGTAAATTTATCTGATTTACCAAATCCAATAAGATCTGGAGCAATAACTCGATGACCCTTTTCGACAAGTTTGGGTATGAATTTTCGATAAATATAAGACCAAGACGGTTCTCCGTGTAATAATAGTATGATTGGTCCATTTCCCTCATCTAGATAATGCATCCTAATCCCTTGATATTCCCAGTAATTTGGATTGAAATTATAATCAATTAAATTATTAAATCTTTCATCCGGTGTACGTAAAATATCTTTCATCTTTCTTATTTCACAAATAGTCTTATATTATCTCTCTTTTTATGACTATAAAATATCAGAAATTATTTTCACTATACTGAAGATTTATATTAAATAAACGCCATATATATGTTCCTGAATGCATAAAATGCTTAATGATGATTCTAAAATTGATTTGGATGACTTGTTCGATTCCATCTTAGATAATACAATTACTAGTATTGATGATATACCTTTGGAAGTGGTTAGTCATATTACAAATCGGGTTGAATTAATCGATGATAGCATTATTTTGATTCATATATTTCCAATAAAAATTAAACTTATTTCTGATTTATTATTTAGAAAAATGGATGAGTTAACCTCAAACTTGAGTAAATATCATGTGATCATTTATTCTGATGGGAATGATGATATTGGTGATGAAGAATTCCGGAATTGGGGGGTTGAACAGTTGCAATCTCGTGAAAAACTGATTCATATCTCATTTGTTTTGGAAGTAAATTCACTCATTCTAATACTTGTCCGGTTTATGATGACAAGAATCAAGTATAAATCTTATTCAATTCATAAAAATAAGATTGACGCAATCAATTATATCAAGGACTTGCAATCAAAATACACCACAATATAGCAAGATACTTTTTAACTAAAGTAGTGCCATTGGAGAAAATATCTGTATTGGCTCCACAATTTTTTGAATATTGTTTTTTAGAAATCTGTACTGGTTGTGTGTGTAAAAAAAGATTGTGGGGAGAATTATATGGATTATTGTAGATATTATATAAGTGCTACAAAAATAGTTGTGCGGATTATTTTACTACAAATACTATTTTCACACATAATATTTTTATTATAGTAACATCATCATCACTAAAGGTATAATTTACCTCTAACATTTGAGAATGATAATAATGAAGAAGAGAATGTTTATTATGGCACTATTTTCTTTGGCTGTGCTTATCGCACCGTCATTGATAAGTGCATCATATAATCAAAGAATGACTCTCGATGTGGATGGAATGCCATTTAATTTTCAAGATTTTCCTGAAGATTTCAATGCTGGTAATTCCATCATGCATTGGGGAAATGATATCATCGATCAAGATGTACTTAATGTAGAACATCCTGAAATTGATGGCAGTGGTGTCTACGTCGCGATTTTAGATACTGGATTAAAGTCCAATTGGAGAGACTATTTCCCTGAAGAAAGAATTGTTGAAGAATGGGGAAGAAGTTTCATCGACCAAGGAGTTATGCAAGCAGTAACCAGTGGTTTTTACAAATCAAATATTGTAGAATCCAATGATTTCCTTGGTGAGCACCCCCACGGCACACATGTCACTTCCACAGTCATTGGTTTTGGTATGGGTGGTGCCTATATTCAAGGTGTTGCTCCTAATGCAAATATTATTCCTGTAAAAGTATTGGATTATTATCCTGGTATTGGTGCAACATTTGGAACTTCCGAAGCAGTTGCTGCTGGTATAGATTATATTACAGATCTTGCTCTTGCAAATCCTGACAGTCGTTTTGTTATTTCAATGTCCCTTGGTTCTTTATCACCTATTGATCCAGTTGAAGAAGCAGCAGTTGATCGTGCAATCTCTGCCGGTGTGATTGTTGTTGCTTCTGCAGGGAATTCTGGTACTGATGGAATGGGATCTCCCGGTTCTTATGCACCAGTAATTAGTGTTGGTGCTTCTGGATTGGCATCATATACTCCTCAATATGGTTATTCTGGAGAATGGATGAGATCTTCATGGTGGGTAAGAGATGTACCTGAAGATAATGTTGCAGTGTCCTATGTTGCTGGATTTAGCTCTCGGGAGAGAAATGATCTATGGGCACAGGAATTAGATATAGTTGCACCTGGTTCTTGGATCGTTGGTCCATATCCTGTAGGACCCGGTCAAGCACATACTCCATGGTGGGCAGAAGGTAGTGGTGTGTATGGTACATACTACTATGTAGGTGGTACCAGTATGGCTGCGCCTCATGTTTCAGGAGTTGTAGCTCTTATGCTGCAAGCTAATCCAACCTTGATGCAAGCCGAAGTAGAACAGTTACTTCGATCAAGTGCTGATGTATTACCATTTTCTGGTTCTCAAGTGGTATATAATCCAAGAACTGGTTCATTTTATTCTGCAACTTGGGGTACTGATGGCCTCAATGCCGTTGGTTATGGCTTACTTCAGGCAGATGCTGCTGTTCAAGCAGCACTAGACGCCTAGTTTCCTCTATATTTCTTCGAATAATAAAATTAACCTATTTTGACTTTAAATCAATAATAAATTTATATTCTTTTTACAAATACTCAATTGTAATATTTCGTATAAATTTGCCCTTGAATTTGAAATAATATTTTAACAATGATATTCAACGAGATGGATTATCACATACATTGTAGATACGCAGATAAGTCAATTGATTGAAAAACGTGGATCGAACTTGACATTTGCAATATTATCCCAATTTTCAACAAATTAATTACAATGAAATAAATTCTTAGACATCACTTAATTACTAACCAAGTTACCATATAATGGGTATGTCTACGGTAAAATTTGATAGACAAGAAAAATTGGATGAATTGATTTCTAGGATCTATTTAGATACTAAAATAAAAATAACTAAAAAAGATCTGCTTGAATTGATTTTTGATATTACAAGTGAAAATTACAATTTAATATTACAAGAGCTAATAAAATCAACCAGTAGAGTTATCTCCTCAATTAATGTTGACGAAATGCTGGAATTTGTGCAAGATTTTGGCCCAGGATCTGAAAATCTATCAGAGAGTATCAATAATATTGTTTACAATTGGGATGAAAAATTAGTATTTTTGTCGATAGTAATTTCATTATTGCTCTTATGAACTCAAGGGATAAAAACCATCTTTGAACTATGGGCATAATTACCGAATTAGTGCTACTCAATTAACACTCTATAGTTCAGATTATATTGTTTATGAGGTAATTACTACAATTTGGGGATACTCTAAAAGAAAGGATTTAGTCGAAAATAGTTATAAAATACTTACTAATCAAAAATTTATTTCTATTATTCAAACTGAAATAGAAGATATGGGTAAATCATCGGCTTAACGTTATTTCTGACGAATTAACGCTCTAAGAGATATGCAATTGCTTTGATCTCTATAGGTGAAGCCACACCTTCTCTCTCAAACCG
>JAOUKW010000498.1 GCA_029882335.1 Candidatus Heimdallarchaeota archaeon
AGTAAAAATGTGATTTAATAATTTGATTAAATAAATTAAAAAGAAAAAATATAATCTTATTTATTAGAATTAGATTAAATTATTTATTAGAATTAGATTAAATTATTTATTAGAATTAGATTCAAATCTTAACCATTCCAAATTACAATACTAAAGAAATATTTCTATATTTTAGTAAATAATTTCAAATAATTCTTCACTGGAAAAGCACCAGAAATTCGGACTAATTTTGAATATATATAGAAATTATCAAGATAAAGAGTATGACAAATTAAGTCATCATTTTTTCAAATTTTTTACTGGAAATGCACCAGAAATTAGGACTAATTTTGAATAAATAAAAGAATGATCTAGATAAAGATCAAAAAACTCACTAGCATAGGGATGATTCTTTTGAATGTGATCTATCAGAATCCAATGACTACTGTCTACTATACGGTTTAATTCAAAGTAATCGAATTTATAATCAATGTCTTCTTTTTGTCTGAAACAAGCCTTATTTTCAAACTTCCTTGGAACTAGTGGAAATACCTTGTCATCATTTGATATTACCACAGGTAACACAAATTTTTCCTCACTACCAACTTCCTCTGACCAATAATACCAATTTTCATCATTTGCATCATTTAAAAAATTGGGAATGAAAGCCTTGGAATTAAAAACTTCAGGATCACTTAATTTTTTATTATTCTGTGGATTTGTTGTAAATAATCCGATAAATTTAGATGATATATTACAATCTTCGTCATTTTTGTTTACATTTGAATATCCATTGAAATTAAAAGTACATTTCCAAACAGGAGTGGAATTAATTATCATTGGATTAAGGATTGTTTTATTAAAATAAATCACATCACTTCCAAATGCCATACAAAAGAAAAAAGGAAAAGTAAATAGCAGAAAATCAAGAAGAATAATTTCTTTTGAGATTTGGGATGCAGTTAAAGACGTTATTATAGCGAGTATTAAAAATAAAACATAAAATCTTATATGCAATTTTGTTGGTGGATTTGGTTTTTTTACGATTTTCAACGTAAATGAATCAACATTGTTGTGTATATATATTAATTTAAATTCACGACGATAATAATCAATTATTTTATAATTATCCACATAAGTCAATTGAATTTTAAATATAAAATATAATAGAAATTTGTATTATCATAATTCTAAATAATTAATTAAAATAACTAAATATTACCATTCCTATATCAATAATAATGTTTACAACGTTAATTAATGTATTAAATACTAAAGTGAAAGCCTTTAATCCCCCGATCAATTGTTTCAAATACATCAACTGCACCATTATCGTTTTCATTATCATAATCGGTAATTTTTGAATTTAATGAACCACCATCTGCAAATTTTAAGAAACCGTGGTTTACATTTTCTTTTATATTAAATTTATTCATTATCTGATCGAATCTCTTTAAAATATCCTAAATAATCTATAAAAATTTTTAGATAATTTTGCATTTCAAAATTATATGAATTTCAATCTAATATATTAAAATTGCGACAAAAACCCCAATTAAAATTCCTGCAATATTTACAATGGTATGAAATACTAATGTAAATGTATTCAATCCTAGATCAATTATAAATACTAAATTCCAGAAGGACTCATTATTAAGATATCACAATTATCGAATTATTTGGTTGATAAATTAACCAAACAAGTAGAGGATAGACTAATTATAGATGAGAATTATTTTTATATGAGCTGTTTGTGAGATTGGTTTGAGTTTAAAGGTCATTCATCAGAAATTCAAATTTATAATATATGGAAAAATATTGAAAATTTCCACAAAATTGGTGTGTTTCATAAATGATTTAGATAAATCATCAAAAGTAATTTTTTGTATTAGATTTTTTTAATTTACTTTTGATAAATTTGATAGAATATTCTATATACCCAAAGGGTAGTTTATACGTGATACAAAACCTCAATATTGAATTTCCCGTTCTTAAGTGTTTTATATTTTCAGCAATAGCCTCATTAATTGATAAGTCACCAAATAATTCAAATAATGTGGGATATTTATTGTATAAATCAAAAAAGAACTGGGTCACTTGAATTTGACTAGAATTACTCCATTCTAAGATAAAATAATCAGGTGAAATTAAAGGGATCAATTCTTTATTTTCTGTCAAGCCAACAGGAATATCAGGAATATAAGCATGAATAATCTGATTAAGTTCTATTTTAATCGTTCTATTAATTTGAGTTGGTTTTATGTTTTTTAATAAGATCCCATATGAGTGTATATCCTCCAATTCTTGGTATAAATGCAAGCTTCCTACTTTAATGATTTTATTATCTCGTGATTGGGTTTTATTATCATCTGTGAATAGATTGGAAATATCGCTATTAGATGTTTCCTTTACAAAATATGTATGAGTCCATAAAGGAATGGTTTGATCAAATGTTTTTTTAATTTTATTCTTTTGAATTTTGTTGAAGATATAGCCCTGAAAAATGGATAATAAAATTGCAAAGAAAAAATATCTATTTCCCCCAATAATACTATTGGTTGGGACGTTATTATAATTTAAGTATAATATACTTAGTAAAATAATAAAACAACAATAATTTATTATCTCTATAATTAAATTTTTCTTGAATTTTTTATCAATTCTAATAACAAAATTATCTCGTTCATATTTTATCCTTACATCTGTATTATTTGAAGAAATAAATGGATAATGTCTATAATTTCCAATATGGTGTACCATACTTATGAATTTTTTTTTTTTTTAT
>JAOUKW010000108.1 GCA_029882335.1 Candidatus Heimdallarchaeota archaeon
GACCTAAATTGCTCATATCACATCAATTCCAATATACTGAATAGTAATGAAAAAAATAATGTTGGATAAATAAATTCATTTGGTTTGGTAAATTTCTTCCATGGTCGATTATAAATAAAAAGAAAACTAAAACCTACTAGAATACAGGAAGTTAGAAGTGGATTGATACTAATATTAAAGTAGCTAAGGATTAAGAAAATACCCGTTAGGTGTAATGTCCAAAAAACTGGAAGTCCCAAGTATTTTGGAGAGTTATCTTTTTGAATAAATTGAACATCACTGAAAACTGAGAGTCGTACTATACCTGCAAGGAAAAATATAACTGAGCTAAGCATTAGCCATATACTAGTCTCCTTAGATAAAGTGAAGAATAAAATAATTGGATTTATCAGATAAATAACTGTATCAATGAATCCATCTAGAGAAACACCAAACTGTCTTACTAGTCCTAGTTTCCTTGCATACCAACCATCAAGAGAATCAAAAAGCATTGCAAGGAATAAAATACCTAATGATAAGAAGATAAAATAATTGAGAGTTAAATAAATGGAAGTTACGCCTAAAAAAAAAGCAGTAAAAGAAAATAAATCCGGCATTTTTAATTTAAAAATAAAAATACCAGTAGGTATTTCAGTCATAAAAAATATAGGTTTATTCGATTTAAAAAACTTTTTCTTTCAATATGTTTTTTTAAAGCCCAAATGCAATTTTCAAATCAGAATCAGCCTGAATTGGTTGACTTCTGATGAGCGAATCTGTTTGATCGCCAAATATCATCTTTCGCTCCAATATTCCTGCAAAAATAGTAATTGCGTTCCAAAGAAAACTAGAAGGTCTATCAACTACCAAGAAGATAGCAAAATTCGCCTGATGGACGATCATGATTTGTTTATCCAAAAATTCAATCATTTTAATCCCAGATGTACCAAGTGTTTCATTCAACATACCAATGATTGCGGTCATTCCACCTGATAATAATATATTAACTGTTTCACTATCTGCACTGGATATAAAATCGTACGAGTATAAAGGAAGCCCTTCCTTTGAGATGACAAGTAATTTCTCCATTTTCTGATATGAAAGAAATGCGACTTTTGCCTTAGCATACGTTCTATACATGATAAAATGACCAATAATGATTGAGTACTTTGGTAAAATAGTTCTTAGCAATAATGTGGTTTCATCACTTAGAGGGAATGGTGATTGATGAGAAAATCCAATTAAATTAGATGTCACAAAATAGTAAAATATAATTGTTAAAATCATCCTATTAATTTGAGATTTTTGAACTGGATCTAAGACTTCCTTTCTAATTTTTAATAAACCTTTAATGGAAACAACTACCACATATAATAGAAAAATAACTGGAATAAAACCCATTGATAAAGGTGTATTTGGTATTTCAAGCCCAACTGGCGTGGAATTTGCCAAGTTGTAGGCTACATATTCTACGTATGAAGTTAAGAAAACAACAAATACGATTGCATTTCGCATTGATATAGATTCATCCTCGAAGTAATCTGTAAATAAGAGGAATATTCCTGCTGTAGCAATACCTAATATCGTAAAAATATAGAAGTATACATTATCCACACCAGAAATATAGAAATCTGCTATATTATCAAAATGTTCTAGAAATGGTACCATCTCTGCGGCTAGTAGAATTATATCTGCAATATAGAATATAAACAAGAATAATAAAATTTTAATTCTAGATTCTTTGTATCTCTTAAACATTGTATTTACTAGGATAAGATCAAGTGATGCATTTATGATTATACCAAACAAATACAAGTAGCTATAGAAAACGCTGACCATTATTTTCATATTAGTTTTATCCTTAAATAATCTTTTTAGCTTCTCTTAATTTTATTTTTACTAATTTAATATATTGTGTTTATAGTAAAATATCTAATTTTAAATCAGTTATAGTGCTTTAAATTTATTCTTTTGGAGATTCATTAATCTCAAGAGCATCAAATATTAGTTTAGTTATATCTACAACTTCCATATCTGATCCTGCAACTTTTACGGCATCTCCAAACATTACTTTATCTTTGGGACACGATACAACAAATTTAGAAACATTCAATTGCAATGCTTCTTCTATTCTATTGTTTGCAGGACGATCTCCGGTGGTTTCTCCTTCTTTCCATATCATTCCACCACCTGCTCCGCAGCAAAAGCTATTTTCCCTACATCTGGGCATATCGATTAAATCAAAACCTAATGCTGTAATTAAATTTCGAGGTGCTTCGTATTCTTGAATATAGCGTCCAAGATAGCAAGGATCATGGTATGTAACAGTACCTGAGAATTTCTTCTTGATTTGAAGTTTTCCACTTTCTACTAAATTCCATAATAATTGAGTATAATGTAAAATAGATTCTTGTGGTTTTTCTATGAAATCAGATTGAAAATCTGGATACTCATTTCGCAGTGTATTCAAAGTATGGGGGTCAGTAGTTACAATTTTACTGAATGTAGCTCCTTCCATACTGGCTAGATTATCTTCGACTAATGTTTCAAATAACCCTTCTTCTCCAACTCTACGAATATCATTACCAGCTGTTTTTTCACCATCATGTAGTAATCCAAAATTAACTCCTGCTTGATCAAATACTTTGGCTAATAGTTGAGTATCTTCAATAGCTCTCGCATCAAAAGAAGCAAAATCACCTACAAACCATAGATATTCAACTTCTTCTTTTCTTGCATCTTTAATCGTTAGTTTAGCGTCTTTAGCCCATTTGGTTCTCATTCTGTTTGATTTACCAAATGAATTACCGTACTTTCCGACTTTCTCCAACACTCCTTGTATACCTGCATCAATATCACCTTCTTCTACCATTCTTCTTCTCATTTGAACGATGAGTGGTACATGTTCAATACCGACAGGACAATGTGTTACACATGCTCTACAAGTTGTACATGACCAAATAGTATCTGCTAGGATGATTGGTGATTGTCCATCTTCTACCATGATTAATGCTTGTTCAGATCCATTTCCATTAGTTTGATTTCTTTGAGTCCATTCTGGTGTACCTAATGTAGTTGCAGCATGGGTTCTCAAATCAAGTATCAAATCTCTAGGTGATAAAGGTTGACCAACAGTACCTGCAGGGCAACTTACATGGCATCTACCACATTTAGTACAAGCATCTAATGAAACTAAGTCTCTCCATGAAAAATCATTTATTGTGTTATATCCTGCTGCACTTGCTGCTGGATCTTGCTTTGGTAATCTTTTTGCTGAATTCTCATCTACAGTGGCAATTGAAATGAAATCAATCACTATGTGCATAGCCTTAGTATATGGTAGGAATGCTACAATTACTGCAGTAATGATGAAATGAGTCCACCAGAGGACTACATATAATACTTCTGCACTTTCTGGAGTTAAAAATAAATTAAAGAAATGTGCTAGTCCTAATCCAATGAAAGAAACAGCTTCAAAATCTGGAAATTTATCTGCTACAATTCTCACACCTTCTAGAATAAATCCAAGCATAGTTGTAACGAATAAAAAGCTGAGAAATATTTTATCTTCTCCTGGCCACTTTTTACGTGTTTCGGATTGTTCTCTTCCATCTTTTCTGGCATAATCTAATCTGTCAATACCCGATCTTCTTCTTCGAGCTAGATAAATTAAACCAGCAATTACGGCTATTCCAGCTAACTCCATAATTAAAGAGAAAATTAAGTAGAAAGTTCCCCAAAAGAAGCTTAGATCAGTTCCAAATTTCTTATCTATTGGTCTGATGAAATCAGTTTCAATAGTAAGTATAACTGTACCTAGGAATAGAAGTATCATACCAACAACAACAGCAGTATGTGCAATAAATGTCCATCGATCACCAGGTTGTAGCTGATGATAGGTGTCCCACCCTTTAAATGGTTTGAATAATCTCGAAATAGGTTTATCTATTCTATTAATAGGGTCTTTTTTACCTTTCTTATATTTTTTGTAGAGTCTAATGAATCCATATAAGAAAATAGCAGTTTCTATTACTACGAAAACATAGAAAAGAACCTTCCAACCACCATGAACATTTCGAAAAACCTCACGGGTTATATCTTCAGCAGTCATGTCCTATGCTCCTTTCTTTTCGTTTACTGCCTCTGTTAATTCAGGTATGAAATCCAATATATCTGCAACTATACCATATGCTGCAACATCAAATATTGGTGCATTTTCATCCGTATTTACTGCGATAATTAAATTACCATCTCTCATACCCTCAACATGTTCTGGTGCTCCTGAGATACCTAAGGCTAAGTATAATTTTGGTTTTACTGTTTTACCTGATTTACCAACTTGTCTTGTTTTTGGTAACCAACCTTGGTCAACAATAGGTCTAGACGCAGATACTGCACCACCAAGTGCTTCTGCCAATTCCTCTGCTAATTCAATATTTCCTTCGTCTTGAATACCTCTACCAATACTTACAAGTACTTCTTGTGCTGTAATATCGATATCCTCTCCAGATGGCTCAATTATCTGTTTAAATGTTATTTTAGATGAAACTCCAAAACTACCTAGATCTTGCTTTGAAACATTACCTCCTGCAACCTTTCCCTGATCTGCTGCTCTAATACCCGGTTGACAACAAATAACTGTACAGCCTGCAGTATTGTTACTACTTACATTTAATTTACCACCAAATAGTTGACTGGATGTCTTTAAATTACCTCCATCTACTACTACATTACCACAAAATCCAAGAAATTGCCCATTCAGTTTTCCAGCAACAGATGCACCATAATCCCAGCCTTGAGATGAATTAGCAAGTAAAACCACGCTGCATCCTTTTGATTGGGCTACTGAAGATACAATTTGACCCCAAGAATCAGATACAAAACCTGAAAGGGAACCATCTTCTACAACGATTACTTCTCCTGCATGACCAAAATCACCAAGTTTATCAGAAATTCCGTTTCCAATAACTAAGGCGTTTAATGGTTGTCCTAATCCATCAGCTAATTCCTTACCTAATGCTAGTAATTCAAAAGTACTTTCCAATACTTCTCCTTGAAATGTTTCTGCAACAACTAATATACTCATTTAATTATCACCTATAATACTCCATTAGAACTTAGAAGTTCTACAACTTTGGCTACTTGTTCTGATAGATCTCCACCTATCATCTCTGCCTTGCTTCCTGATTCAGGAACTGCAAATTCATTCATTGGGCTTAATGGTAAATCATCCAATGATACAGTTATTTCTTCAATTGAAGCATCACTTTTTACCTTTCTTACCTTACTAACAGGAATATATGATGGAGGTGTTTGTGAGGCTTGAATGCCACAAACGGCTGGTAATTCAATTTCATATTCTCCAAGTAATCCTCCTGCATATTCTTTGAATACTGCAAGTTTATCACCTGATTTTTCCATTTTCACGATTACATTTAGACTGGGTAAGTTCATAAATTGACCTAAGTGACCTGCAACAGGTCCATCAATATCATCTACTCCTTGTACACCAGTTACAAGCAGATCGTATCCTTTTTCGGCTAAAGCCTTACTAAATGCTAATGCAGTTGCACGAGATGATAATCCTTGTTCTACTTCATGTCCATCAACAACTACCTTGTATAAGCCATCAGCACCACGAGCTTTTGCCATATAGAGGAGATTTTCAATCTCATTTCCATCCAATGCAAATATATCTACAGTATCACCATCATCTTTCAACTGTAATGCTTCTTGGACCGCATAATCATCAAATTCACTAGATCTAAACATGAGGTAATCACGTACTAAAGAACCATCCTCCACTGAGAGTTCTTCTACTAGATCTACTACTTCTCGAATTAAAACAGCAATTTTCATTTATTAACCTCAAATAGTTATTAAATTGTCTAATTACCTGTATTTTTAAAAGATTATAAGTCTTTGTTAAGATTTGCATTCATCTTGCCACTCTTGATTTCACATATCAGATAGATAATCAAAGAAATTATTAAGAATTTACAATTTTCTCATATTTTACGGAAAATTATTGTTTAATTATTTTTCATAAAGTATCAATTGTATATTTTTTAATTACCGCTGATTATTTTTAAACAGTAATGTAAATCTAAGTTTGGCTCGTGATCTATTCTAACAATTGATCTATTATTGCCATCTTTCTAAAAATTGAATTAATCGATGCTCATACTCCTGATGATTATCCATATTCGAATGTTTTGCATCAGGTACTATCCAAGATTGAAAGGTTGTAGATCCATTCAATTTCTGTTGAAATTTGGGAAAATGCGTTTCTGGCTTAAACATGGGGTCTTTTTCACCATTTATATAGTAAAATGGACAGGAAACACTTGCAGGTCTATATTGAATGTCTTGATCTATAAATTGGGGCCAGACAATTTTTTTTGAAAGATAATCCAACCAGGGAAAATGTTTATAGGAAATATGCATATAATTCAGCATGTTTTGATATAAATTATCAAAACTATAAGGTAGCGCTTCACAAATAATCATCTTACATTGGTTTGGCTGTTTTTGGGCCAAATACGAAGACGCTATTGCACCCATTGACACTCCATGAAGTATAGGGTTTTCAATGTTTTCTGCCTGAATCACTCTTAATACTTGCTTGTGATATCCAAATCCACTGGGGAATGGAATATATTTGCTCTTACCATGGCCTAGGTTGTCAATTAAATAGATATTGTAACCAAGTTTTTTGTAGATTTTAGCTCTTGAATTCATTTTTCCACTATTACGAGTAATGCCGTGAAGTAGAATGACGTTTTTTGATTTATCCGATTGGATGTATTTCCAATACGCTAATTTGGGCTCACTCAGATAGTGTAATTTAGCTGGTATCTGCAATTGATATTGATTAAATAATCTGAAAGGTAAGATATTTGAATTTACCATGAAAAACACAAGTATGGAGTAAATTACATATACCATTAGAATTGACATAATTAGAATTAACAATCCATAAATCAAATTAATCATAGTTAGTAAAAATATATTTTAAATTAAATGATTGTTATTTTGACGATTGAAATTGTTAATGAATTTTATTTAATTCCTATATTTGTTTTCCTTCCTCCAATATTTCGTACAATACTACAATGAATCTAAATATCTTCTAAACCTTAATTGTATGTACAAGTAAATCAATTCAAAGAAATATTAAACTATCATGATCTTTATTATACGTACAATTAATTGTACACACGTTCTGCCAATTCCTTGCCAGCCGTCACCAGACTCGCACACATGTAATGTGGGATTAGAAAGGACTTCATTTTGTGGCTTCTTTCTGCTTCTCTTCCCCTGGGGTTTCATTGAAGACTGTATTTCCGTGTTATTTTCCATTAGTAGATCACTCACAAAGAAATCATTACGATTTTCTTGCTGACAAACGCTTCTCCTAGGGAGAATAGGACTTTTCACTGTCTATATTGCATTTTATACTTACAATTTTTAAATTGATTAAATTAATGGGATAAGTACTTAATATTCTAAAAAAAATATATTTTGTAGTATAGTTAAAGATAAATCTTTACTAGAAAGACTAGCTTAATCTCCTTATAGAACGACAGAAGGATCAAAAATTGTCTATAGGACAATCTGTGTGAAGTTCTATTCTCCCTAGGAGAAATACTAGTCTGCAAATAAATCTCAATGTGAGTGATCTACTAATGGAAAAAATCACCGAAAAACCGAATTCTATAAAACATCAAGGGATGAGGCGTGGAAAGAAGCAAAAAAATGAAATTTCTATTAAATCTTTTGAACTATGGATCATAAAGTCCGGTGAAGACTGGCAGAGAAATGGCAGAACATGTAGTATAATTAATTGTAAATATAAAATAGATCATAGAATTTAAGATTTATATTCTTTATATCATCCGTGTATATTGACAATATAGACGATATAAACCAATTATTTCATTAATAAAAAATTCATTGTAAAAATATTATTTTTTGAAACCGTGTATTTCCCTCTGATTCAAATCATTATAAAATTTAGTTCAAATAATACACTAACTTTTAGCTCAATGATTTTTAAATCTTAAAACAAAAGTTGATTAAATTTTTTTCGAGCAATAGAGAAGAGATAAACCGTAATTAAATCGATATAAGGTAATATTTAATTGATATTTTATTTCTTTAAAGTTATTTGTAGAATGTATCTATTTCAGTTTATCTTTTTTAGACACTGCCTTGGAAAAACCGAATAAACTTCCAATCATATCTAATGGGAATCTAAAGAATATTAGTATGGCAATTATAAATGGACCAAATATACTGAGAATTAAAGGTAAAAGGTAAATCATTAAATTTAGTGAATTTGCCATAGTGATTATAATAATGATGTACCAAATAATAAATCCCTTTGATAATGATGTAAAAGTGGATTTAACATCTTGCACGATGGTATCAAATAATTTATTGGGTTGTTTCGGGTAGAAATCCTGCTCAACTTCCTCTAACGTCAACATTATATGTTTAATATCTTTATAGGCATCATACATATCCATGACTAGGATATATAAAAATCCAGTAAGAAAACCAGTGATACCTACTTCCCAGACCAATCTTGGAATGCTTATCAGAATTAAATTAGTTTTCTCTAAACTCATGTAATACCCAATCCATTGTGTGCTTTGTCCAATGAGTAAAATAAATCCCATCATTACACCAATGAGTAAAGAAATAACCAAAATGCCAAACCAACTCCTTATTTTAAATTGAATGGAATAATATTGATTTAACTTTACCCGGAAATGTATGAAGAAAACCATCATTATTCCAGTGCCTAAAGCAAGGAGAAATACCAAAAAGCTAACAAATCTACTTCCGGTTGAAAATACAATGATACCTGCAGTTATCTCAAGAATTACGAGAATTGTAAGAACCATTAAGGCATTTCTTACTGTTTTTTTCACTTGCTCCGGATTTGTTTGAATAGAACCATAAATTCTCCTAAAAGAAATCATTAATGCAGAAGAACCAACTAATGAGCAGAGGGCGATTATTAATAAATTAGCCGGATTTAGATCTATATCTGGAAAACTTGGTACTATCTCAATGGAAATAATTGAGACTAGATCAGTTCTGAAATATTCACTACGAACCCTAAATTCTAACTCTTTTATTCCAAAGGTGAGTCCAGTGGTATTTAGCTCAACCCGATGAAGAGTTCTTGAAATTTCAAATAAATTGGGATCTGCATTATCAAAAGCAATTGATACGTTATATTCACCAATTTCGATACTGCGCTCATATCGATCTGTAATAACAAATTCCAGTGTTAGGATATTTCCTTCTGTAACGGGACCAATTTCGGTATTATCCGAGTTTGCATTTGCTCCATCACTTATCATGCTAATAACATTCATTTCAGCATTACCCTCTACTACTAATGAATAAAATGACAATAAATTACCAGAGTTAGATGTATAATAATTTAAATCCACTGCATCATAGGGTTCTCTAACAATAATTGGGAATAAATCCCATTCTCCTATTTGCCAGTTAGAAGTAGTGATAGTAAAATTATAAACGCCAAGTCCAATTTCTGTACCTACAAATGATATTGTCCCACCATTTCTTCTGTTTCCTAAGATGCTGATGGAGGCGTTTTGTATTGGGTGATTTTGAATATCATGTAAAGTAATTTGCATTTGTGAAACTTCACCCTGAACCAAAACTGATGGACTATCTATTTCTATTTTAATGATGCTATAGGCATTTATAGGTTGGAAAATTCCAAAATGACCCAAAGAAGTTGCTATTGCAATTTCATCTAAATCATTATTATCAAAGTCTACTATAACTGGATGGTCAGTAATGGGGGCTTCAGTGTATAATTCATCAAGTACTTTTCCATTAAAACCATTTATTGCTTGAATTGAAGAACTTGAAATGATGAATAAATCAGTCACACTATCCGAGGTAATATCTGCTTTCCTTAATATTGGTTCCTCTCCAAAATAATCATTGAATTTTTCACTGTTCCATAATAGGCTACCATCATTAGCATATGCGAATACATAGCCTTCTGAATCGCTAATTAAGAAGTCAAGTAAATTATCATTATCAAAATATCCATAATTAATGTGTCGAGTAGCAAGATCTGTTTCTTCTAGACCGTTGAAGTTGATTTCAAATTCGCGAATTGGATCCAAAGTTTCTGAATTAACAATTTTAATAAAATGTTGACCAGTGCTTACATCTGGCCAATTTGGATATTCTGCATAATAATTTGCTAGTTGAACTCCACCTGTATTTTCAAAATCCGCTATCGTTGTTTGAAGCATTACTTTTTCAGTATCATGTAAAAATATTATCTCATTTTTGGTTAAACTATAACCAAGAATTACTCGTCCAAATTTAATAAATAAATCATTTGTACCATCATTATCAAGATTGGCAAAATCAATAGTATTTTCAAAATTATCAAAATAAAAATTATTTATATTTGTAAATAATATTTCAGTTAAATTAACTTGATTCAATACTGAATTAGTTAAAATGTCATAAATATAAATTATTCCACTTCCATCAACTATAATAAGTTCAGTATCTGAATTTCCCATGACATCAATCATTTTCATATATCTAATAAATAATAAATTAGGATCAAACTCATTCAATATTGCTCTATTTGAGGGATTAATAACGGTAATATTCGGATTTTCCCACCATGGTGCTGGAATTGGGATAATATCATCAACAGCATCTCTATTATAATCATATCGAATAAATCCATCTGTACCATAATTTAATTGAACTTCATCAATAAAGCCAAGTGAAACATCAAAAAATTCAATATATCCAGGACCTCCTATAACAACGTCTCTTCTTGAATCTCCAGTAAATTCAAAATAATCCATCTGATCTACACGTCTACCATTTGGTTCAAATGAACTGTATTGTACTCTATCTACTATTTCAATTATAAGTGGGGCGAATTTAGAACCTACATTTGTTTGTAAACCAATTGAATCAATTAACACAAGCCAAAATTCTAGTCTATCGGTTACTGCTCCAATTATATTAAATTCAG
>JAOUKW010000109.1 GCA_029882335.1 Candidatus Heimdallarchaeota archaeon
CAACGTATATATACGTATGCCGCATATGCAGATAAATATGATGGATTTGTTCATCATACTCCACTAAGAAATGTTACCATTGCCATGCCTGAATCAATTGGAGTATTGGGTGTTATATGCCCAATCGAAAGACCATTACTTGGGTTTATCTCAACGGTAATTCCTGCGATTACTATGGGTAATAATGTAATTGTTATTCCATCTGAGAAACATCCATTGATTGCAACAGATTTCTACCAAATTTTAGAAACATCAGATCTTCCTCCAGGTACAATAAACATAGTTACTGGTTACAGAGAAGAGTTAACTAAAGTATTAGTTGACCATGATGATGTTGATGGTATTGTTTATTTTGGTACTTTAGAAGGTAGTAAAATTATTGAGGAACAATCTAGTAGAAATATGAAGAGAACATGGGTAAACTACGGAAAATACCGTGATTGGATGAATCCCATTCATGGTGAGGGTAAAGAATTTTTAAGAAATATGTCTCAGATAAAGAATATATGGATACCATATGGCGAATAGAATGTTACAACTTATATAATAACCCATTATTTTAGTTAAATTATTTTTTAACACAAAAATATATCACAAATAAAATCAATGCTAAGATTCCATTGATTCATGGTCTGAATGAAATTCAATAGCTTTTCTAATTTCAATACTTACATGTTCTGATAAATCATGCATTACAAAAGATAATTCATCGTTTGTTGCCAAACGATATGAAACACTTCTCATATCCATTAAATTCGGAATTCGTTTAACGATACCATTTTCAAGCAAACGTCTCATTGCGTATCGCATGGTTTTATCGGTTTTTCCATCAATGAATTCCTTGATTTCCTCAAGTGTTAGAGAATCTTGAGAGGATAAAGCCTGAAGAATTTCAATAGCTGAAGGAGGAAGCTTTCTTATCATAAATTTGCCTCATAAATCCTCGAGGGTAAATCAAGAGGACATGTATATATTACTATACGGGTTCTAGTATTTCAACTTTACTCCGGTACTTTATCTAGAAACTAGGAAAATATAAATGGGATGAATTAAATATGAGAAGTGAATTAATTATTTATAATAATCAAGCTCTTTAAATAGATATAATGCTATATTTGAAGTTTATTCTATTTAATTTAGCCTGAAATTTGTATTTTTTTTAATATTGATATTAATATATTTTGTATATTAATAAATTTGGTTTATTTAGTTCTCAATTGCAATTTACCGGAGTTAATTTTATAAATGATGAAATGGGATTTATTCTTAATATGTATAATCGATTACCACCGTCAGGTATAGAAGTTATGACCGTTCTAAATGAACATGATTCATTAACTATCAAAGAAATTGGCAATAAATTACCTGATTTTAATGAAAGAACACTGAGATATGCTATTAGAAGATTGCTTGAAAATAAAGTCGTTGTAACTGTTCCCAACCTTTCTGACATGAGGCGTGTTTATTATAGAGCCGTAATACCCAATAATCAATTAGACAAATTACTTATAACTGATGATGAAGCAACTAACTAGAAATCTTCTCTAATTATGTTGTTATTGAAGTATTACCATCAAGGTTAGTGGATTCAATGTATGGGATATACAAAGATATCTCTTCTAAATTCAAACGATTTGCTATTCTAGAAAACTCATCCCTTGTCGAAATTCTGTAATACACTCTTCTCATATCTATCAAATTGGGAATTTTATAAATTAATCCTTTTTCTCGTAATTTACGAATTGCATATTTAATATCTTTTTGTGTATAGATATAAAGTATTTTGAATAATTGATCTGGATACATAGAATCATTTTGTTGTAATAACCTAAGAATTTCGATCATTAATGTTTGAGTTTTCTTCAGGATATACACTTCCTTACTGAATTTATTTACTTTATTGTTAATAAGTTCATACTCAGTTTGAATTAACAAAAATAACTATATAAAATATTTCTTTCTACAAAAACTTGTAATAAATCATTTATATTGTATAATTTGATGGTTTAATTAAAAAGTTATCTGATAATTGAAATTATCAAGAGTTAATTTAATATTTTTTTCCCCGCCGATAATACAAATAAAGAATTTGCACTTTATTTTCGTTTTCAATACATATTCATATATTTATCTAGATCTCATTTTGTTATTATGTCTTATGAAGATAATGTATTTTATCAACCTGACTTAGAGGTTGAACCTGAAGAAAATGTAATTGTGGACTTTGATGTGGTTACTACTGCAAATAATATGGAAAGAGTTTTTCGCGAAATCCCCGCTGAATCGAGTGTTGGTACTTGGCAAAGAGTATGGAGTATGTCTGATGATATATTACAAAAATTATCAGCAAAAACAATCCATTCTCAATTGATTACAGATACACACGCTAAAATAAAAGTTGCATATCCAATAGAATTATTTGAACCAAATAATATTCCACAGATGATGTCGCTATTCGCGGGAAATGTGTTTGGTATGAATTCACTTCAGTATCTACGAGTGAATGATTTTGAAGTACCTACTGATTTTGCAAATAGTTTCCCAGGTCCTGCTTTTGGTATTCAAGGGATATATGATACCTTAGGAATTGAAAAAGGTCCTATACTTGGTACTATTGTCAAACCAAAATTAGGTGCGCCACCAGAAGTTCATGCCAAAGTAACTATGGATTCATGGAGTGGGGGATTACAATGGGTGAAAGATGATGAACCACAGACAAATCAGGATTTTTGTCCTTTTGAAGATAGAATTTCTCGAGTATTAGAGTATGCAGATCAGATTAAATCAGAACAGGGTAGACAGGTAATCTATGCTTGTAATATCACTGGAACAATTGAAACCATGGTTAAGAGAGCAGAATATGTCAAAGATCATGGAGGTAAATGTCTGATGATTGATGTAGTTACTGTTGGATTTTCAGGAGTTCAATATATTAGAGAACAAAATTTTGGTTTACCCATTCATGCACACCGAGCAATGCATGGAGCAATCACTAGACATCATCAACATGGAATTCACATGAAGGTGCTTGCTAAGGCCTACCGAATGATTGGTGTCGATGCTATTCATACAGGTACCATATATGGTAAGATGGGTTATGGTAAAATAGATGAGGATAAGAAAGAAGTATTTTCCAGTAATCAGGCATTAACAGATAAACTTGGTAATCTCAAACCAGTCATGCCAATTGCTTCTGGTGGTGTTGGTGTGACAAATATTGGTAAAATCATTCAGGCATTAGCTCCTAATGTTATTATAACTGCAGGTGGTGGTGTTCATGGACATCCAAATGGTTCTCAAGATGGTGCAAAATCATTAGTACAGGCCAAAGAAGCTGGATTGCAAGGTATTGTTGATGAAGAACCACTGTATCAATGGTCTATTGACAATAACAAAGAAGAATTACAAATTGCTCTAAAAAAACTACTCAATAAAGATTAAATATACTAAACAGATCCGGTATAAAATGATTCATTCGGTGGATCAATAAAATCAAATCCTTGTGGAAAACTAGTAATCATTTCATATAAAGGACGTCTTCGAATAAATCTAAATTCATCAAATGCAGGTTTTATCACCGGAATAGGTAACTCATCATAATTACTATTCGGTTCTAATTTTCCATCTATCTTTTGACGATATCCACTACCCTCAAGTAAGGTGAGTGAAGATACATCCCGTACTTCTTCCCTAGATTGTAACTCCACAAAACGTGCTGGTGTTTCTCTGGATTGATTGAGTAATACACATTCATAGTTGGCAGGTATTACTACAAATTGTAAAGGTTGCAGTGAATAAATAATGAAATCATTGACTTTACCTATATCTGATGATCGTTGAATGATTATTCTACCAGTACTATCAAGCGCTTGAATAATTCTACCAAAAATATAACCACGTTTCTCATCTATTGCGGATTTACCAAGCCAAATTTCCTCTGTTGTATTTTTGGAGCTTTCTAATACAAATAAATTGAACCTTAGCTCCGGTAACAAATGAAGATGCTCTGGTAACATCAAGTGATCATAAATTACTGAATGATGAGGGATCATTTTCCTTGCTGGTCGAATGAAATCACCTCTCAAAAAAATTGGTGTTCCATCCTCGTGCCAATCCAGTGGCAAACCAACAGGAGTAAGTTCCATAAATATATCTTATTCAGAAGGTTAAATAATATTTACTTTTAACTTTAGAATAACATTCAAGTAAATAAACAAGAAAATTATTGACAAGATAAATTTACTTTTGTTAATATGGTTAATTAGCGCTTAATTCGCCTCTAATTGATAGAATTCTGAGTAATTATTTTCAATTAATATTATTGAAATCCAAATTTTCAATATAATTTCTGAAGTATAGTTATTAAGAAGCGAAAGAAATTAATTTTATTTATTAATGTTACAAAAAAATTTGTGAATTTTCAAAGTTTTAATATGTTGAATTTGTGGGAAAAATAATGGAGGATTATTACAGTCATCTTATTGAATCGCAATCCAAGAAGACAATTAATTTCGAGGATGAGTGTATCATCAAATCAAGAAGACTTTGGAGGATATATTACAGGATGAAGGTAAAAAATATTTACAAACCATCCGATAAGGTCTATTTAGATGAATACAAAACTGAAGATCCCTTTCTTAAATATTTCAGCCAGATTGTTAGAGTTATATTTTATATGAATAAAAATAAAAAATTAAACTCTACACAATTAATTGAATTACAAGGACTACAACAAAATAATGTGAATTCGTATTGGAAGGGATTGAGGGATTATTATCTTGCCAAATATTTGATCACCAATAAACATGTGGAAGAAGCAAAATTAATCAAAGAGTTACTTCATTCTGCAAAATTAGAAAGTGAATCATGTAATAATCAACTGTTAAAAGGTGAATGTATTTTTCTTGAAGGTGTATTTAATTTCATAAATAATGAATTCTCTCAAACAATTACACTATATATTCAAGCCCTTAAAATATTCAAGGAAAATAATTATAATCCTAATTATCGTTCTACATTAATGAGTATTGCCGGATTCTATGCCCGATTTAATGAATTTGAGAAATCAATTGAATATTATCAACTGGCTATGGATGAAGCACCAGATAATTTAAAACACTACATGTATGTAATCTTTGGTGATTTATATTTAAAAATGGGAGATTACGAGCAAGCCATGGATTATTATGAATTAGGAAGACAGATTTATCTCAAATCCAATGATTATTATAGTTTAACATCTTGTCTTGATGGTATCGGTCATATACTATTAATAAATGAAGAATATGTAGATGCCGAGCTTTGTCTATTGGATTCAATAGAAATTAAAAAACGAGAAGAAATTACTGGAAGTGATTTGTATATTAATTCATATATTTTACTCGGTAAATTTTACTTTGCAATAGGAAATACAGAGAATGCATTAACTCATCTAAAACATGCCAAAAAACTAGCATTGAAAAGAGAATCTATTGTTATATTAGCTGAAATCAAAAAAATATTAAAGTCCAACCAATCGAAACTTCATACTATTCTTGATTTCTAAACTAAATTCTCTAATTCGCACAGGATCCATTTTGTGGTGTCATTGTTTATATTGTTAGTCTATTATAATTCCATAAAATTCTTGATCGTGGAAAAGGAGCTGAAAAATCGTAAAATGATTGTAAATAGTAATATTCCATTTGAAATACAATTCTGGTCAATTATCCAATTGGATTATTGTAATTAACAAATAATAATTCTAACTATAGGGTATTCTTATCTGGATATAACTCCATATAGAATTTTTAATTATACATATGATTCAATTTACCAAAGCATATGGAATATTCAACCTACATTATCTCATGATTCAATATATTTATCAATTGCATCTCTAAATTATAATCAATGAGAATCGGGCTACATATACCTAGTTTCACTAACTCCAATGCAGAAACATTTACTGATGATTTTACTGAGGTTGTAAAAACAGCAGATAAAGGAGGAATATCACTCATCACAGTAATGGATCATTACTATCAAATTCCTCATGTTGGTGAAGCAGAAGAACCTATGAATGAAGCATATACAACACTGGGATACATGGCTGGTATCACAAAAAAAGCCAAAATATCTGCAATGGTCACTGGTGTAATTTATAGAAATCCCGGATTTCTAATTAAACAAGCCACAACTCTTGATGTACTATCTAAAGGAAGGGCATATCTCGGACTAGGGGCTGCTTGGTTTGAGAGAGAAGCAGTTGGGTTGGGATTCGGCTTTCCAACATTAAAGGAACGATTTGAAAGATTGGAAGAAACCCTTCAAATTGCGAAACAAATGTGGTCCGATAATAATGGCCCATTTAATGGTAAATATTATCAATTACTGGAAACTTTGTGCTCCCCCAAACCAATACAAAAACCTCATCCTCCAATAATACTCGGTGGAATGGGTGAAACAAAAACGTTAAAATTTGTTGCCAAATATGCCAATGCTTGTAATTTATTTTCAAGAGTCGGAGAAGATGTACTAAAACATAAAATTAACGTATTGAAAAAACATTGTGAGAATAACAATAGAGATTTTTCAGAGATTGAAATTACCAGTCAAGGAAGGATCAGTGATGAAACCACCAGCGATGAATTAATAACTGAATTAAAATCATTAAAAGATCTTGGATTTCATCATGCACACTTTAGCATTAAAGGTCTATATGATCTAAAACAACTAGAAATGGTATGCAACGAAATAATACCCACAGTTAGTGATTGGTAATAACACTAAATTTGATTTGATTTTTAATCTATCAATTATCCAAAAAGCGAATCTCTTTCTAAAGTAATAAAAAGGAGACATACCAAAATAGATATGACAGAACAATATACTTTTACCTTGGTTTGATAAGTCAAATCGAGTTTAAATGTTTATTTCTGCAAAATCATAGGGCTGGTAGATCAGACCGGTAGATCGCTACATTGGCATATTTTATAGCTGCTACAAGCTCTAAAAACACGAAATTGTAGAGGCCGGGGGTTCAAATCCCCCCCAGTCCACTATTCTTAATAGTTGACACTGTTTTTAGTAATTTCGCTTAACCAATTGTTGATTAATAAAATTCTATGATCAAAAGATTTTAAGAAAATTAAAATTCATAGTCTCCAGTCAAGATTTACATACTTGAGGATAAACCAAGATAAAATGAGATAAACCATGATAGTGAGAATTTCATATATAAATACATAGATATAAATCGAAATGATGTATGAGGTTCAATTCTGATCAATCAAGTATGTCGGAGATTGGGAAATTGGCTAATTTCAGGTTATAGTATGTGTTGATTGGATTAATAATAAAAATATTTTATGTCTTTTAGTTGGTTCAAATATTTGGGATGTGGGTCTAATGGATTTCCTATTAGGCTAATAGTGGAAATATTAATTAGTTTAGCAATTGATTCTGGGATGGAAATTATTTTATTTTGGTCTAAACTTAGATATTCTAAATTTGCTAATTCACCAAATGTATCAGGTATTGTTTCTATTTGATTACGACTAATACTAAATATTTCCAGGTTTTTTAGTTGGGTAATTGAACTGGGAATATTTGTTATTTGATTTTTATCAAAATATAGACATCGTAAATTGATTAATTCAAAAACAGGATTTGGTATGGTTATGAAATTATTTTCACTTAAGCTCAGTTCCTTTAGTTGTATTAGGTTACTTATTGAATTTGGGAGTGTTAGTAATTTATTTTCACTTAATTGTAGATATTCTAGGTTTTGCAAATTACCAATTGAATTTGGTAGTTGAGTTAGCTTATTTCTGCTTAAATTCATGTATATTAAGTTTTGAAGGCTTCCAATAGCATCTGATATTTTTTCAATTTGATTGTTACTTAATTGGATCATGATTAGTGAATTAAAGGTTCCAATGTTTTCTGGAATGTATTCTATATAATTTCCAGTCAAATCTAATTTTTCTAGGGAATTCATTTTGAATAGGACATTGGGAAATTCATTAAAATCGTTATAGGATAAATTCAATTCGCGAATATTGGTTAGATTACATATCTCATCGGGGATATTTGTTAATTTATTGGTAAAACCTAGTATTTTTAATTTATTCATTTGTAGAATGAAATCAGGGATAGTATCATGTTTTACACCGCTAACATGTAATTCTATTAGGTTAGGTAGTGTTTTAATCTCTTCTGGCAGATAATCAAATTGACAATGGAAAAGTTTTAGTTGTTTTAGTTTTTTTAGTTTACTGATTTTTTCGATATTATGTGTTATATTATGGCGAGAGAGGGTTAATGATTCTAAATTTTCAAGTTTACAAATTAAATCGATGAGTGGGTATGAATTGCAGGCTCTAATTTCTAAGTGTTTGAGATGAGTTAATTCTCCTAAGTATTCAGGATAATCATTAAATGTACATTTTTCAAGAGTTAGAGATTCTAATTCAGGAAAATAAGTAAAAGTGGAAGCTGATAATTTTCCTTGAGAATCATAATCAACGTGGAGTTTTTTTAAGTGACGTAGTGATACTAAGTTTAATTCCATACCAAATCTAGGAACAATAGTTAATTCTATAATTTTATCATCTTTGACATTATAATACTTGATATGTGGAGAAAATCCTCTTAATCTCATTTCTGCATTTAATTTCATGATTGGGTCTGAACTATTGACCATAGATCATCAGTGTACTTATGTAGAGATAGATGAATAATAAACAAATCGGGAATTTCATTTAATTTTGGTGATCTTTCAACTTAATTTTCATGATGGTGGTGTTGTGGTTGATATAGGGAAATATATTTCTGATGATTATTTCTGACGATTATTACTGATAATTGCCTGATGATTAAGATGATCTAGTCGTAATTATATTCCGTTTTTAAATTCTCCATGATCAAGTAAATGAAAGCCTTTTGGTGGGATTGGATGATTATATACATAAATTTCAACAGAATGTGTTTTACCATCAATATTTAGAGATATTTGTTCTCTATGATACTCGTATGGTTCTTCTAAACCATCAATTTTTTCAAGTATTGTATGACTAATTTCAAATACCTCAAGAACGATTGAATGTGGGCTTTTAGAGGGAACCAACATAGGATAATCGGTATTGGAGTATAATTGATAATTTAAATTTAATTTACCTTGATATATTGGACGTATTGGTGCTAGATATAAAGGGTAATTTCTTTCATCTACTTTTAGAGTACCATACACTGCGAGATAAACTGAATTAGATTCCAATATCCTAGATTTAATTGATGAGGATAAATATTATTTGTTACCGCGCGATTGGATTCTTTAAAACATTGGAAATACCAGATAATGTGCTTCTAATTAAAATATATTTACTAGTATTTGTAATGATTCAATTAAACTGGCTTTTGAGGGTAGCTCTAATACATTAATTTAAGGGGAGTTTAATTATAAATTTAACACCTTCATTTGAATTTCCAATCGGTGACTCTAATACAATATCTCCCTTCATCTCCTGTAGAACATCTTTACAGAATGCAAGTCCTAATCCTACACCTTCTTCATCATGTTCAATTGTGGAGTCTAATTGTTCATATTTCTTAAATATATGCTCTTTTAATACATCTGCTATTGGTTCTCCTGGATTGCTAATGGTAAATATTCCATGCTTGGTATCTGAGGTAACAGTAATTGAAATCAATGATTCTTGAGGAGCAAATTTAACTGCATTTAATATGAGATTATCTAAAACTCTTCTTAGCTTACGTGAGATAATTCTTACCCAAACCGTACTGTGTTGAAGATTTTGGTCAAATAATATATATCGTTCTTGTGCTTTTGTTGTAAATAGATTAATTCTCTCCCTTACAATTGCTTGTAAATCGATTTGTTCATAATCTGATTGTTGAGTATAAGCGTGCTTTGATTCTAGTAGTAAATCACCAAGTAGATTATTAATATCATCACCCGATTTGGCAATATATTTCAAGTATTCTTCAATCTTGGGTGAGAAATGAGATTCACTTTTCAGTAAATTAGTAAAAGCACGATTAATCATTAGTAGGTTTTTGATATCGTGAATTACCATTTCCACTCGAGTATCATCCTGAATTTCTTTTTTATCCTGTAAATGTGTATATACGTGCATTTTTTGAGAATTAGAAGATAGTTTCATTCTATATGCTGCAATATCAATTCTTCTGTGATAAATTCCCTTGATTTCAGAAATTTCCTCTGCCTGATTTAGATATTCATTAGACATGACAAAATCAAGTTGAATTTCAGCAATTTTTGCTTGTATAAGTAGTGCATCGATTAAAATAATATGATTTCCCTGTTCTTCAGCAATTTCATAGAGTCTATGAATTAATGTTTCCAACTCTCCCAAAACTTCTGTCTTCTCAAATGATTTATATTCAAGTAGCAGATAATCGCATAATTTTAAAATTGCAGTTGTGGTGAATTTAAAATCAACTATTTCTGTTTTTAATATATCGTCGAATATACTTTTAGCTGTAATTTGTTTCTGAATATCTGGAGTATTTTCGTATATTAGTCCCTTAGATATCTGAGTTCTAAGGTGAATAATTTTGTTATCAGTAATTTTATTAAGTATTTCCTGTTCTTTATAGTATTCCTTGGCTTTTTCTATATCATCCAGATCAAGACATACTTGGACCAAATTGAACAAAGTTTCTGAGATGAGTATTGGATTTTCATCTCTTTTCCTGATTTTTAGACTTTCAGTCAGGTACTTAATGGCTTCTTTGTAATTGTTTTTGAATCTATATATTAATCCCAATGAATTCAGTGAAATTGCTTGCATTGATTTATTTTTCAATTTCTTCCAAAGGGAATTGCTACTGAGAAAATAATTCTCTGCAGTATCCAAATCTCCACGTATTAGGTGAATTTGGCCAATGTCATGTTTTAGAATTGCCTGAGAATATTCATTTTCCATATTATTAAATAAATCCAGGGCCTTGTGGTAATATTCATCTGCTAAGACCAAATCTCCTTTGAGATAAAAAA
>JAOUKW010000499.1 GCA_029882335.1 Candidatus Heimdallarchaeota archaeon
AGGTTTCATCGAAGTCAGGATTTCCGTGTTATTTAACATTAGCAGATCACTCACGAAGTTATTGTAATTTAACTTTGAGTACTAACGTATCTCCATTGGAGATTAGAACTTCTCATTGATCTATATTAGATATTTGAGCCTTCGGTCATTCTATTCAATATCGGGTGTGACCTAGTTCTTCTAGCATTAACATATAAGTAATGCTAGATTATGAACTATTGTAATTCAGTTTAAAAACTACTGAATTGAAAATTGAGTCACAAATTGATGTATATACAAAAATTATCATGCTTCACTGATTTATGTTAATTTAATTTTTACAATGATTCGTATTATCTATAAATCGGTTATGCTTGAAAATAAATCGATTATACTTGAAAATAGATAAGTTACATTTGAAAATAAATCGGTTTAAATTGAAAATTAATAAGTTACATTTGAAAACAAAAAAAACAACAATTTATAATGTATACGGTTAGATTTTTGTAAAACTATGTTAAATCAACTTAAAAGGTTATAATTGAATTTAATATCTATTTCTAAAAGTCATTATTCATTTTTTTTTTTCTCTGAATTACAACCATTATTCCCAATGCAATAATTATGAAGTTCGAATTAAATGGTAATGCTGAAAACCAATTTCCATTTTCCTCGCTAGAGCTTGGAGAATTATTACCATTATTGCTTGAGGGTGGTGGTGATTGAGATGGATATGGTATTAGTATTTCAACAATTTCAGACATGACTCCATCACCAAAGGAACTATATGCTCTAATTGAATATTGATATGTATTTCCAGGTTGTATATTAAGGTCTGTAAAGTTCAATTGGGTTGAGCTTTCATAGTAATTCAAAGTAGAACCATTTACTCCTCTATAAATTTTATATCCAATTATAGCATCTGTGCCAGATGATGTGGGTTCTATCCAACTTAAAAATACCGATTCATTATTTTGGTTTGCTGCATTAAGAAGTCTTGGTGCATACGGAAGTACAATTGAAGAATAATATATAGACGCAACAGCAAATTCACTCTCACCATACATTGTACAAGCAGATATAAAATAAGTATAATTATATCCACCGTATTGTATATCTGTATCATTGTAATTCATACTTGTAGTGTTAGCAATCAAAATAGTTCCATTTCCATTAACATCTCGATAAATATTATAATGAGATATGGGGTTACTTGGAATTACAGCTGGAGTTGACCATTGAATAGAGACATAGTCGGTATAGTTATGTAATTGTAAATTCGTTGGTGCTGATGGTAAAATAGTGGTGTATACATTAAATGTATCTGTTTTATTTGTTGAGATTAAACCGTTGATTGTTCTTGCAGTTATGTGGATCTGTATATCATCGTATACGTTAACATCAAAAGCATCCCATGAATAATTAGTACCGTTGTAATCATTAACAATTAAATGCAAATTGATACTATTATTAATTGAATATTCAATTGTATAAAGTGATTGATGTGTGTAACTACTTTCAAGTTGGTTCCATGATATCTCGATTGGTCTATATGAACTTACCATTGAAGCCATAATATTAAAATTATTCAAAATATATGGACTTCCTAAAGGATAATTGTCTGTATTTGCAGTAATATTGTTTCTATTTTTAATTACATATGGATTTGTATAGATATTATTTGATCCAATTATGCCAGTATGATCGTTATAGTAATTGTACTCGAATAAATTTCCTGTTCCCTCATCTGCTGTTTGATTCGTCGGTTCTTTATTATCGATGAAGTTATTCCATCTGATGATGCCATTATTACCTGCTGCATTTGATCCTTCTGTAAATATAGCTAATCCAAAATTTCTGTTGGAATTAATTGTATTTGCTTGAATTTGAAGATTTCCTGATCGTTGAAACAAAATTCCTATGAAATTGTATGAAATATTATTACTCTCAATTTTGGTATTAAAGGCATCCCAATGTATAATTCCCTTATTTGTGTTATTAGTAATATCATTAACTTCAATTCGCAAACTATTAGTGAAACCTTCCACAACTATTCCATCTCTATTCTCAATGATTTTATTATTGATAATTTTATTATTTGAACCACCTATTACATCGATTCCTCTTAGTGTATTAGAAATGTGATTTGATTTAATTATACTATTTTGACTATTTTTAAACCAAATACCATGAAAACCACCAATAATTGTATTATTAAAGATTATTGAATTTGAAATTCCAACTACATCAATAACTTTTCCATTAGAAGTCAGTAAATTTAGATAATTATTTGCTAGTATAAAACTAACTCCAGTATTTATCATAGAAAAAAGTATCCCTGTTGAGTTAGTTATATTATAATTTGATATAAGATATGGTCTTTGAGGACTTCCATCTCTTCCATCAACATCCCATCCTGATAGTGCTGCTTGATTATGGAAATCTAAATCACCATCTATCTTAATTGGGCTGTGAATATTATAGGCTTGAGTGTCTATTCCATTAAAAATAGATTGCTTCTGGTTAATATCAAATGAATTATCTATGTTCATTGATCCATAAGATAAATTGGTCGCAGATAAGCCATTTATTAACAGAAAAAATAATATTCCTAATGATAATAAATTATTTTTATTAGAAGGCTGTATGAGAATCAACCTCCAAAATAATCCTGATTAATGCATAAGTATACATAACTTACTATTAACAAAAACTAATATAAGCATAGGGCTCAAAAAAATTTGAGGCATATATGTGTTTCTTATTTTTGATTGAATT
>JAOUKW010000110.1 GCA_029882335.1 Candidatus Heimdallarchaeota archaeon
ATCACAATTTATTGCCAAAGTTCTAGCTGATATAAAATCTGACTTTCTAACAACTATTTCTGTTGGGTCTGATAATAATAAATCTTTGTGACCAAAACCAGTTCCTCGATGTATTGTAAACCCATCATCTATTTGAAAAAATAACTTCTTCCCCGATTTTATTGCCTGTATCAACCATGGTGGTAGCTCATTTAAACTAGCAGTACTATCTACTCCGATAATACAATCACCTCTTTTTGAAACAGACTTTTCTTTTGTAATCTCCCAAGTTGATTTATGTGTAGCCTGAATGTTTGGATGGCCTTTTGCTTTGATTATAAAGTTACCAGGATTGTTGTCTTTCAATTTCACGCATCCTTTGTTTAAAATTTTTAATAGCATTGTGAATACTAAATTTCAATATAATGTAAAAACCAATAAAAATACCAATTATTATCCACATATCACCAGTAATTTTCTTAAAATCTATAATTAAGTAAATCCCTAGCATTATAAATGCGATAATTTGAAAAATATTATACCTTATTGAAACTTCTGTTGATTCAGACACAATTTATCTACGGTTCCCAGCGATCATAAATAAAATTCTCATGATGTATTTGAAAACAATAAGGATATCCCAGTATATGTCCCATGCAATTCTTGCTGGAGAGGTAAAATGACCATTCATCAATCTACCAAAATCATAGTAAATATACAGAGAAAATAAAAATGCAGCAAATAAACTGAAAATTAATTCAAAAAATCCACCTGATATAAAGAAAGAAAAAATGATTAAGATGATAAAGACTATACTTAATGGTCGGAGGTACGACATCATTCCACGAGTATCTGGTCTTTCAGTTACAATTTTATTGTACATATAATAAACTATCAATGCTGTAACTCCAAAAGCAGTAGTGATTATTTCTAATGCATTACTGAATACTACAATATACATATAAAATGTTAAACCCATTAATACTGCATACGAGGGCACAAATATATTATATAATGTACTTATTGTTGATTCTTTTCTTGCAAACCAATATCCAATAACAGAGATAATCATACCGATAATTGCTAAAATGAACAATAATACTACAATTGCAACTTCACCAGACAACGCGAGAAATGTAATTCCTCCCGATATCAAGGCTGTCAGAATTAAGCTGTTCAATATCTTACTCAATACCATTTCCTTTTCGATTTCCGTCGGATATCGAGGTTGTGGTTTATAATCATAGTTATACATAGATTTATAGTCGTGAATACTAATTTAAATATCTAGTATATACTTATTAGTAACTAGTAATTTCTAAAAACTTTTTTGGCATTCTTAATTTAGTAGTCTATTATTTGGACATATTGTCAATAAAAATATTATCACAAATTATTATTTGGCAATCTGTTTTGATTTACCTCTTGAATAGTCTGCAATAACTATATTACCAAGTATTTTAACAAAATATTCACTAAAACTTGTTATTGCAACATATTCTCCACTATCTGAGACAGTACCAAGAATTATTTCTTCTGCATCTCTTTCACACCCAACGAAATCAGGTAAGGTACCACCCATAGATTTCTGGATCGATCGCAGCTGTAGATTCGCAGATGCTCCATGCATGAGCTCTATCCAATCTTTATCCTTAATTTCATCCATGTAGCTAATTATTGTAACCTGCACTCGAGATGATAGAGAAAGGATTTTCTCTGTATCTATCAATCCAATTTCTGGTACTAGTAAGGTCACCTTACTTTTTACTCGGCTAATGAGGTCGGTGATCTGATTTAAAACTGCATTTTTACCCATTAATGATGCTGTTCTAATACTTGCGGTTTGGGTTTCCTCTTGAATTTTAAATAAGTTATCAAGTGTATTAGATAAATTTTTAGTTTTTTCTACTACAGGTTCTGTTGACTGATTAAATTTAGTATTGTATTTTGTAAATGCACCTGAAGTAGTTTCAATGAATAATTGATTATTATCACTGCTTTTTGATTTCACCTCATCTATAGCACCAGTTGCTACTGATTTGATTTCAGATAGTTTTTGCATATTGGTTGAAGAAATATTTTCAAGCAATGAGTTTGATTCATCTTTCAGAGTTGAGGTTAGTTCATTCAATTGTTTTTGTACTTCATCAAATCCATTAGATAATATCGAATTTAATTCATTTTGCAGTTCTTCTGAACTTCTTTTTAATCCCTCAAATGTACCGACTGTACTAGTATGTTGTTGATTTACTAATTCCAAGTATTTTCCATGCATCTCACCCAATGCATTATCCAAATTCATATTTAATTTCTCATGTAATTGATTCAAAGCATTTTTCGTTGATGACACTCTTTGTTCTAAGGTTTGATTCAACTGATTATGTAGGCCAAGGTATGATTCTTTTAAATTATTCTCTATTTGTTGGTTATAAACCTTTAATTGCTCAACTTCAGAGGATATAATTCCTTTAATATTCGATAAAACAACTTCTAATCCTTCTCTAAACGAAATATTTTGTGTTTGCTCAAATTCACTTATTGAATTTACGGTGTTATTGATATGGGAATCTAAAGTCGCAGATAGGCTCTCTAAGACATGAATCACACCTTCTATCTCAGCATTATTCGATAAACTATTGGATATTTTATCCAATGTCTCATTTACCAATGTGACACTATTTGATTGTTGTTCTGTAAAATTGCCTTTCATCTCAGTGGTTGTACTCGATATTTTTCCTTTTATATCATTAATTCTTTGTTCTTGACCTTGAAGTAAATTTTGTTTACTTGTAGCTAGTCGATTATTAAATTCACCTGAAAATTGAGCTAATTGGTTTGAAATTAATTGCTGTAATTTCTTTACTTCCTCATCAATGATTGATTGCATTTGATCATTGAATGAACCAACACCTGTGTCTAATGCTGAGGTAGTATTAATTGCTAACTGATCCATTGATTCCCCTAGTTGTTCAGTGACTGTTGTAAAATTGGTCAGACTTTCTTCTAGTTGATTATTCACTTGGTCTTTAAGAGTGACGACTGATGTAATTGATGTATTGACTTTTTCTATGGTTGAGTTTTTTACCTCACCTACTTGAGATTTTAAATTATCCAATGTTTCTTTCGTAGTTGTTTGATATGAAACAACTTGCTTTTGATATGTGTCTACATCTGATTGTAACTGGGTTATTTTTTCACTAAATCCACCTTCAACCTTTGTTGCACCAGTATTCAAATAATTTTTAGCTTCTTCAAATGAGGTGTTTACTTGATCTTTATATCCCATCAAGGAACCTGTAATATCCGTATGTAATGAATCTACATCATTAAGATCTAACTCAGGTAGATTGCTTTTAGCAGTATTTTTTATACTATCTTGATCCTCCTTGATTTTCTGAGTATTGTTTTCTATTGATTGCAATCTGGTTTCAAGATCTGTTTTATTTTTTGTTACTTTTTCTGTGAGGGAAGTATTTAATTGAGACTTTGTATCATTTAGTAAATTATCTTTTTCAGTATTTTTACTATTGATATCAACCGATAATTTTTCAATTGTTGAAGTAATTTTCCCAGTCAATTCATCTTGGTGCTTTTGCATTTCACCTTCTAATTTCACGGTTTCCTCGGTTAACTGAGATTTTATCCCATCTGTAGTTTGATCTAATTTTGATTTTAACTCCGATATTGTAGACGTAGTTTCATCTTGTAATTGTGAGCTGAGGGAATTAACTTCCTCGATGGAATTATTTAATTCCTTTGTTAAAGATCCCAAAGGAAGTAAACACGCATACCGATTATCAATTCCAGGAACCTTTCTAATCAATTTCTTGGAGATCATCGATTCTAATGTTGTTTCCAATGTATCATATTCTAATCCTGTTTGATCTTCTAATTCTCCTTTTGAAAGTTGTCCACTAACTAGAAGGATGTTATACAGTTTTTGTTCTTTTGAATCCAACCCTAATATGTCTAAACTCATTTCTAATTATATTATGTATTCCTAGTTTTTGTAGTTTTAGCAATTGATTGAATAATAATGAATAAACTAGATGTTTGTTTATATAAATTTACAATTAATAATATAAATTATAAGCTCTTGAACTTCTTCGTTATCTTACATCCCAATATTTTTATTTCACTCTGTAAATTGAATTTTATGGAGGAGTATCTTAGAGAAACATGGTTTTTTGATTATAATCAACCAGAGATACAAGAAATATTAAACCGCTTAAATCTGAAAAATCTAGATACTATTGAAAAATTACGATCAATATTCTATTTTGTACGAGATCAATTTAATTATTCAGTAAAAAATTTATCCTTTGAAAAAGATGTATTTAAAGCCAGTAATACCGTTTTAAAAAAAGATTCATTTTGCATACCAAAAGCAATACTATTAGCCACAATGGCAAGGGCAATAGGAGTACCTAGTCGAATTCATCTAGTTGATTTTATTAATCATAGATTATCTGACAAACTTGCAGAACTATGGGGTACCCGTGTTATGGCTTCGCATAGTTACGCAGAACTATATATTAATGGGAAATGGGTGAAATCTACCCCTGCATTAGATTTGACAACTTGTAAGAATCATGGTTTTATACCCGTTGAATTTCATCCATCCGATGATGGTTTATTAAGTTCTGTAGATGTAAATGACAATCCACATGCAGAATATGTAAAAGATCATGGCGTATATGACGATGTTCCGTATGAATTGATACTTAAAATCATTCACAGTACATATGGGCATTTGGTTAGTAAGTTAAGTTTCGAAGCAGATATTCCTACATTTTAATTTTATATTTTCTTTATTTTCAAACCGAAATAAATTACAACAGGAATTAACCAAAGAATTGGACTAAGATTTATAAAATTCTCATTTGGTGTAATTGGTAATGTATCTAGGGGGATATAATCAACATCCAAATTGAGTAATTGTATTAATAAGGAGTTAACTAATTGATATCCTGCAATAAAGTCTTTTCTTCCATGTAGTTCATGCATTTCATCAATATAATCAGTAATATTACTAAATAACAGATGATTGGAATCTATTTGTTGATTTCTTAGTTGGTATTCACTTATCAAATCCTTTGTTTTTTGATCCATCGCAGTTCTCCAAAAATTTAGTGAGATTAATTTGGTAAAATTAGATGTTCCAGGATAATAACCCATAACATCAGCAATGAAATCAGAAATAAATCGATCCGAAAAGGTGTGTGGTAAACCTACTGAATGACCAATTTCATGAACAAACACTTTACTCAAACCTGATTTACGTTCCTCTCTTCCTGGCATAAAAGCTCTATCTAATTCATAAAGTATAGTAATTACACCATCACTACCTAGACCTGTATACAATCCTCCAGTCCATGGAATTTCATATTGATTTCCAACATAACTAGCATTATCCAGTAAAAATATAAGCCCTCTTATGTTAGTATCTGCATTTTGATTTCCAAAATATCTTTGATTTAATTCAGTATTAACAAATATCTTTTCAAATATATCTGTACCGCTATAATATTTATATCCTTCAAATGGTGATTCCTCATTTTGAACTTGTGTGTAATTTACCTCATTGTCGTCTAAGAATGATTTAATAAAGTCATCATCCCTAATCGAAACATATGAAATATTGGTATTTACATTTTGTGAATTTAGGATATATCCAATTTCATCATTTACAAATTCTTGGTTTGTTATCCATTGAATTTTTTCTAATGGCTCCTCCTGAGAATCATAGACAACAGTGATTTGAGTATCTACAGAGGAACTAAGCTTTACATCATGAAATGCATTTAGTCCATAAATATGTCCTATCCAATCATATAACCATACACTGAGTGTGGTCGTAGTAATTTCTCTTTTTTCCTCTATAGTTTTATCATGAATCAGTTCTCTAAGTGTATTATAATATGAATCATGAACTTCTGTATCTTCATTCCATATCGCTCTCCATTGTAGATACCATTGATGGGCGGTGGGATCTAGAAAACTAATATCAGTGGTACTTGAATATGCAGGATAAGGAAACTTCACATTTAAATTAAGTGGATCATCCCATTCCAATCTCCAATTAATTCTAGATTTACCTGAATCAGGATCAACTTCTGTTACGTTAAACCAATGTTTAGAATTACCAAAATCTAACCTTGAAAGATTGAAAATATAAATATGATATAAATTACTGTCTGCTAAGGTTGTTGTCGGTTTATTTTGTGATAAAAATTCCTCAATATTTGAGGCATTGATGGCTGTACCATTAATTTGCTTGAATATACTTTTTCTTTTGAAATCTTGTTTTTGTTCTTCAAGAGCTGTGATATTCAATTGAGTTGTCCAATCTGTTTGTAATTGCGAGTCTATATAATCATTAACTAATGTAGTATAGCTTTCATTTGCAAAATTTATATCCACTGAAAAGTTGTATGGGACTTGATAGCTATTCTTAAAAGACGAATTAGGTCCAAAGTAATTTCTTAGAAATTGTAAATCCACAAGAGATTCATCATAATTGATTAGTGTAACTGCTATGTTATAATCATACTCAATAGATAAAGTACTTGGAATATGATCCCCAAGCAGAAGAGATGAGTTGAATAATATGCTTGATCCAATTAATAATAAGAATACATATTTCACAATCCAATCTTTCTAATATTTATGAAAAAGTTATCTAATATGACCGATTCATTTTTAATAATTCATAATTAATATTTGAAAAGTTCTTAAAATATAATATAATTAATAATTTTATTTATGGTTTTCTCTCTTTGAATGATTGCGATTATTTAAATACTTGATTTTTTGAGTCAATTCATAGATGAATGAAGAAGGTAGTAGGTTACAAAGAAAATTAGCATCATCTGGAATTTTAATATTATTCTTAATTATAATAAATTCAGTTGTATTATATTTGATATTACTTGACTTTGTATTCATATCAATTGCTATTGGTATAATGACTCTATTACTGGGTTATTCTATTATAAAAAGACTAACTGATGAGAAAAGTAAAATTAAAATCACAAGTAAGAATAAAATAGGTATTCGTGATTTATTCGGTTTATCTATACAATATGTTTATGTGAATAAAAGACAACTATTTTCTACATCAATCGGTTTAATTATAGCCTGTTTAGTCTTCTCACAGGCATATATTATTTCAATTAGTTACCAACAATATGCATTTGATGATTTTATTGAAGGGAAAGATGAATCTGCAATCAATTTTTATGTTGAAAAGATGAGTAACAATTCTTTTTTTGTATGGGAAGAAAGATTAAACGATAATTATGAAAAATGGGTGTCAGATCAAAATTTAGAATTAATCGATATGATTAATTTTGGTTCGCTTTCTGTAAAAATAATTACTGGAGTTCAAAATAACACAGAGGCGCTTGAACGTAAGGCAGATGTATTGTATGTCAACACTCGTGGTTGGAATAGATATATTTTTGAGCTGTTTAAGTTATTTCCATCTTTTCCACTAACAGAGTATAATCCTGAGGATTCTCTATTAGTACTTCCAAGTGTAATTAATATAACTTCCAATGGTGAAGATTATTTCACGTATGAACCAGAAGATTTTCTAAATGTTACTGATCAGGTAGAATTTGACCTACTTGCAGGATATTCATTAAAATCAGAGTCACAACGAAATTATAATGATTCATTTTCTACATTACCTTATTCTACCAAATATGTTTGGCAATTAACTAATCTAGATATTAACTATATGCTTAATAAAAATCTCAATATTCCAAGTAGTTATCTAAACTCAATATACATTCCTATTGGAGAGGAATGGTCACTTCATGATGAATTAACTGCTATTTCATTGAATGATACAAATCGTCAATATACTTGGGGTAAACCTAATTTTGAAACATTTATTTATGTAAATAGGGAAAAATTATATGAAATATCATTAGATGATTATGCTGCCAAAATAAATAATCTATTAACTTATATAACAACAGAAAATAAACAATTTTTTGATGATATGGAATCCTATTTAATTAACAATAATGTAGAGTATTCAATTAATTCCAATTTATTAGAGCTTATCAATATTTTCAATGATGATGATTTTGGAATATATTTTACCATGCTAATCTCTTCTTTACCTTTAATTTTAGTATCATTGATTTTATTAAATTTTTCATTAAACTTAATCGAACGTAAAAAGGAAGAGAACATGAGTAAAATGTTAGTGAGAGGTGCATCAGTTTTCCAATTACGAGTGATTATCCTTGCAGAGGTATTTACTACTGCTGTAATTTCACCCTTAATTGGATTTTTCTTAGCTCTTCCACTTTCTTCTGAATTGACTAAAACAACAGATATTCTAGAATTTAATAATGAACCAATCCCATTATTAATTCCAAACAGTTTATACTGGAGACTTCCTTTAATTGGTTTCTTTTTAGCAGTTCAATTAAATCTACCAAAATTATTCCAACTTAGGGAAATTACTGTTGAAGATGTTTATATCAATGCAGATGAATCTAAATTCAATAGACATACATTTTATACTGTCTTATCCATATTAAGCATCTTGTATTGGCTAATAATCCCAAATGTTGAGTTTGCAAAGGAATTAGATGTCGCAGTTTATAATCAAATGGGAATTGTAATGTTAGGTTGTACCATGTTGGGCATACCATATCTAATTAGTCATCACGGCATATCTCTACTGAATTATATATTCTCAAAAATGGAGAAAGGATTCGATACTCTTCATTTAGCTATAACTAATATTCATAAATATAAACATTTTACCTCTCGGTTAATAATTCTCATGTTATTAGGTATGATCCTTTCGTATGCTGCATTAATTTCATCCAATACCATGATTGAAATCAAAGAAGAAGATTCTTTATATCAACTAGGAGCTGAAATTTATATCGAAGGATTGGATTTTACTAATCCAATTCTTTACGAAAAGGTAAATATCGAGGGAGTAGCCAGTACAACACCAATCATGAAGACGAGTTATGTTTTCTCAAGACATGAGGTTCCTGCTGGAGAATCACCCGAGGATTATCCTATCTATACTTTCCTAGGTGTGAATACTTCAACCTTTGCAGAAACTGCGTTCTGGAAATCTAATTATGCAAAAGAAAGTATAGAACAAATCATGGATTCATTAAATGGTCGTGATGTTGTTGGTTTACAAAAAGATGTCGCAGCTGGTATACAAGCCTATTTGGATAGACCATTTAACCTAGTTCATGGATTTAGAGCAAAGAGTTCATTTACATTACAATTGAATGCTACATTTGATTATTTCCCTAATTTGGTAAATGAATTACCAAGTTTTGACAATGAAATTGCAGAAGTTGAAACAATACAAGTACTAGGTACTTTGGAAATGGTACAATCTGTATCAACAATACTTAACGAAAATATTATTCAAGGAATTTACATAAAGGTCCAGGATGGATACGATGTTCAGAAAATTGCTGAAAAATTATATTATATATTTTCTGACGATGATATGATATCTGTCTATAATTACATTGATAATCAAAGAAGTTTATTTAGTGACAATCCATTTGATACTCCTGAAACCATAGAAAATGTATTAATTAGCTATGAAAATCGATTGGTGTTATCCGGTTTACATATGATATTATTAGTTGCATTTGCCATCACAGTTATAGCAATTACATACTATTCATTTACATTTATAAAAGAAAGAACAAAGGAAATAGGTATTTATCGAGCATTAGGTATGGTGAGACGGCAAATTCTTAAATTGCTCTTAACAGAATTGCTCATCATTGTGACACTTGTTATGATATTTGGAATCATAATCGGTGCATTCATGACATATGCTTCAATAGCAGTATTTGCAGGTAATGAATTGGAAAAAATACCTCCTTTTCAAATTCTCATACCTGTTGAACCAGTATTATATTATAGTGGATTAGTATCTGTCTTATCAATAATATTTGCATATATACCTGCATTTACTTTGGCAAGAAAACAAACAGGTAGCATACTTAGAGCGGAATGAGGTGAAAAATAAATTGGAAGAGAATAATTTTATAGAAGTTGAACGTGTAACAAAGAACTATCAAGACCCATATAGCGGAGTATATTTTCAGGCATTAAATGGAGTAGATTTACGAATTAAACAAGGTACTTTATCCTCTATTGTTGGTCCTTCTGGTGCAGGAAAATCAACACTTTTGAATATACTGGGTGGTATGATAAAGCCATCAACTGGTAAAGTAACTATTGATGGATTACCAATTCAATCCTTAACTCAGGCTGATTTAAATAATTATCGGAGACATATTTGTGGATTTTTATGGCAAGAATCAGAAAGAAATTTGATGTCTGGTCTATCAGTGGAGCAAAATATACTCTATGCAATGAGAATTTCAGGCTATCCTAGAGAAAAACGAAAAATGAGGATAGAAACATTATTGAAGAGTTTTGGGATATGGGAAAGAAGACATCATAAAGTAAATCAAATCTCAGGTGGAGAAGCTGCACGTGCAAGTTTATCTGTAGCTCTAGCTAACGAACCTAAATTACTCCTAGCAGATGAACCCACTGGTGAGTTGGATTCAGAAACAACTCTTGAAATCATCGACTATTTAAAGAAAATAAACCAAGAAGAAGGTATTACAATTGTTGTTGTAACTCATGATAAACGATTTGAAAATAGTACTGATCGATCTTATAATATACTAGATGGAACCCTTGCTGGAATGAGAAAAACTATTAATGCAGATGAAAATAGAGATTGGAGAACTGTTAAACGAGAAGAAGTGGTAGTAGTAAATTCCCTCGGACAAATTCAAATACCTCAACTACTTAGGGATCGGTTTAATATTAAAAATTTTGCTAAATTAATAATTGATGAAGAAAACAATCGAATGTATCTTGAATCAGCTGATGAAGAATAAAAACATATCATCTAGAAGTTTAGTCAATAGAAGATTATATAACAAGCTATATTGTACTATTTGCTAGAATTAATTAAATATAGATGCATTTTTTAAAATG
>JAOUKW010000500.1 GCA_029882335.1 Candidatus Heimdallarchaeota archaeon
CTTACATGTCTCAATATCATCGTCAAATATCGTCAATCTACCTCTAATATTAAAAAATTAAACAAATAGTTTTATTAATCTTTATCTTGTTTCCTAGTACTTTAAAATAGTGTCTTTGGACATCAAAATTTATTTATAGATGGAAATATTACATACAAACTTACAGTCTGGATCATCTAGTGGTGACTTCTGCTCCATTATCCTTGATTATCATGGTGTGTTCATGCTGAGATACGATATCTAAGGGATCATTTGCTTTTAGTACATGATATTCGATAATACCACCAATAGCTTTCAGATCACGAAGTCCACGAAGTGATTCTCCTCTACTCAGTCCGACATTTTCTAACCATCGTTCAGCAAAGGGCATACCACCAAAATCATTAATTGCAGCATTTAGAACTTTTCTTGCAGCTTTACTACGTGCTCGTACTCGTAGAGGACTTGCTCTAAAAATAGTTATTTTATTTAAATCAGCGTGTATTGAACCTTGTCCAGTACTTGCAAAGGTTTCGATTGCATAGGTTTCACCTAATTCAACAAGATCTCCTCTAAAATCACCTACACAAGGAACTGTTTTACCTGCATGTACAACAAATCTCTCAACCAAGTGTCCAGATAATTCTCTTATAGGTTTGACGTCATATTTATTTATTACTTGTTCAATAACGCCACCAATATTCCCTGTTAGGGTACCTGGTTTAATCAACTTAATTGCAGTCTCAGTTGCATCTCGAGTTGCCTCAATCAAATTTTTGTATGATCCATCGAGATCAACGCTTTCAGCTGTATCTGAAATATATCCTTCAATATGAGCACCTACATCGATTTTTACAACACCAGAATCAGGGATGATTAATGTACCATTTGATGGTGATGTGTAATGTGCAGCATCATCGTTTATACTGATATTTATTGGAAAAGAAGGAAGTGCACCTTTCTTCCTTAACATATCATCGGCTTCTCTGCATAAATCTAATACAGATACTCCTGGTTTTACTTTACCTACAATGTAATTTCTCACTTCAGCTGCTATCTTTCCTGCTTCATGCAATTTAGCATATTCTTCTTTCTGGGTGTAACCAGTTTCTATCTTTACACCAGGATGAGCTTGCGGTTGATATCTAGCAGGATGTGTATGTGGAATATTCATATTATCCTCATTATTATTATACACTTATGTCTAATAAGCAAAATGATTGGATTTGAAATATTTAATTGAATTAATTAAATTAGTTGAAATAAAATCTATTTCATATTTTTCCTATTAGGTAACCAAATCATGATATTTCTAACTAATTCCTCAAAAAGTGAATCTACATTCATACCAGATTTAGCTGATGATTTAATAAATCCAATTTCAAATTTACCACCAAACTGTTCTTTCAATTTATGAATCAAATCCTCGATTTCAGCGTCGGACATTTCTTGATCATTAGAATCAAGTAATAGATCATATTTGTTCCCGACTATATAAAATGGAATACCTCCAGTGGGTGTAATTTCTTCAATTTCTTTTATCCAATTCTCTAAATCTAAGAATGATTCTCTATTGGTCAAATCAAATACAACAATTGCACCAAATGCACCTTGAAAATAAAGACTTCTTACATTTTTGAATTTTGTCTCACCAGCAAGATCCCAAATTAGTAATCTATATTTTTCACCATCAATAAATCTTTCAAGATAGGAAAAATCACTACCTACGGTAGGCATATAATTCTTTTTGAATCTAGATCCCATAAATCTACGTCTTAAGCTTGTTTTACCTACTCTATGAGTTCCAAGCAAGCAAATCTTTAATGTAATCGATCTATTTTCAGATATAAAATCACCAACCTGTTTGTAGTGAAAAATACATATCGATAATACTTCTTAATAAAATAAAAGCCTTTTCTATTTTTTTTTTATTATTATCTATTTATTCAACTATTTTATTACAGATAAATATAAAGATGCAATAAAGATATTTGAATATGTATTCGAATTTAAATAAACATTTATTTATATCTAAATAACTTCTTCAGACATATAAGCAGCTAATATTTCTCCACAAACATTTCTCATTTCATTTAGTGAGTCACTGATTAAGCTTAATGTAGAAAAATATTTATCATGATGGTATGATTTTGTAATAAAATCTGCTCCATCATCCTCTATAATAGTTAGGTAAGAATTCATAGTACCCAGTAAAATTCCTAAAATCGCTTGATTTAGTGTTGGTTTAGCTAATAATAGATTAGTAGCAGTTACAACACCTAGTACATGTAATTCTACATTTCCCCTAGCTTCGATATTATTTCTGAAAAATGCAATCCAACGAAAATCTCCATGAGGTTTAGACCATGGTTGACTCCCAGTTATATAATATTGTTCTACAATCTTATTAGCATTCAAACCAGCTATAAGTCGTATTACTTCTTCCATAATATCATTAATATCAACTTTAGGAGAGGTGACTAATGGTAAAGGACCACTTTCCTCATTTACAACTAAAGCAAAAGCAGCTGGGAAGAATACATCATTCGCCAGTAATGTAGCTTCATCTGGGTCAGCTTGATATAATTCCCAATAAATCTTTAAATTCCGAAGAATTTCTTGATCCATGGTGTTAATAATTGATTTAGGACTATATATTCCAGGTTTTGGAAGATTTAATCTGCCTGAAGCAATTGTACGAATTTCAGTATTCGGCATTAATATCCGGGTAAATCCAAACTTCATTGTTATATGAAATGGTTGA
>JAOUKW010000111.1 GCA_029882335.1 Candidatus Heimdallarchaeota archaeon
ATTGACGGTGGAGCGAGTCTACTTGATTCAAGTATGATTTAATTGGTTCAGTAAAAATAGCTAGAAATTAATATAAAATTAAATAAGAAATTGCTCTAATAAGAATAAATTAAATGGAGCTATAATAATTGAGTATTACTAGTATGATGAATGAAAAAATACACAAGTCTTCCTCGATTATTTTACGAAAAACAACTGGTGAAATACTTCTGTGTAAAAGAAGTGATAAATTAAAGCATTTTCCTGATAACTGGGTTTTTCCAGGTGGAAAAATAGAAGATCCTTTACCAGAGGATTGGAAGGGTGATGAGGCAGTAGTGTTACAAAGGGCATTCATAGAGATGTATGAAGAAGTAGGGATAATACCGGGATCAAATAAAGTAATTCCACCAAAGAATAGAAAACAGGATTATTATATTCATGATTATGATGAACATGATAGAGCAGAATTTAAAGCAAATTGTGTGTTTATAGGTAAAAAGAAAACACCACCATTTGGATTGATTTTATTTGATGCAGCCTATTTTATCATTCAACATGAACTTATTGACAACTTGGAACCTATTGCCGATGGAAGTGAGATTGTAGAAGTTGTTTGGCTTCAACCAGCAGATGCAATTCAAAAATGGAAAGAATTGAAAATACGACTCCCACCCCCAATTTTACATATTATTAGAAACATTAGCCAATATCCAGATCATTTTCAAATTAAAACACTTGCAGAGATGAAATTACCAATTGGATTACAAACCAAAGTTGAGTTATTTCCCAACTATCAAAGTATTCCATTTTATTCCAATACTATTGCACCTTTTACAACCACAAATTTGATTGTCTATGAAAATAGTGGAGAAAGTATAATTATTGACCCAGGTGCAAAAGAGACGGAATTTGATCATTTGCAGGAATATTTGTATACATTAACATCAACTCCCAAAGTATTAGTTACTCATCATCATATGGATCATTGGAGTGGATTACAAGTAGTAGAGACTCTTTTTCCCAATACAATTCTATATGGACATAGTAATACATTAGATAAAATAGAGACAAAATTACAAAAACAATCAATCACTGATGGATTCATTACTATTGGAGAAAAAAATCTGCAGATAATTTATACACCTGGTCATACAGATGGCCATATCATGATATTTGATAGGGAACAAAAGGTATTGATTGCAGGAGATCATGTTGTAGGATATGGATCTGCTGTACTTGATCCTGAATACGGAAATATGAAGGACTATTTTGATACAACTCATAAATTAATTGAATTAAATCCGGAAGTGATTTTTCCAGCGCATGGACCTGTAAATTTCAATCCCACATCATTATTAAAACAATATATTGAGCATAGAACAAATCGTGAATCTATGATTTATCAAGCTATAATCAATGGAAGTGATACTTATGACAAGGTTATCAAAGCAGTATATCAGGATGTAGACAGTTCAATGTGGGATTATGCCAAAAGTAATATTAAACTTCATGTAGAAAAATTAATTGCAGATGAGAAATTAAATCAAGAATTTTACCTTAACTAATCAATTATGATAAAATCTCAATTATGGATTTACCATGAGATAAAGTAAGTCGTAAATTATCACCAGATTTAATGAATTTAGTCGGATCATCATCATATCCATACCCCATAGGAATTCTCGCTACGCTACAACCAGAAACAGTGCCTTGATCAGATTCTCTGTTGATGATTGCCATAGGTCCTTTACCATTTTTCATTAGGTTTATCAAAGTATACGGACCAACAGTTGAACCGATGCCTTTTGGAAAGACAAATATCTTATTGGTTATTGATAGTCCATTTAAATCATGTCCTTCTTGAGTAATAATTCCTTCTTTTGGATTAACAAATCCAAGTAGAGTGATAGGAGTTGAGGTTACAATAGCTTCTCCTTCAATCACTTGATCACCCATTGATGCCAGTGCTTTTCCGTAATATTTATTCATTGAAGAATTCCTCCACGCATTTTTTTAAGGGTAAAATATACGTTGGTAGATCGTTTAAACTAGGTGCAGCAATATAGTGAGCTGCTTTTACAGAATTTGTCAATATTGATGTAAATCTCATTTTATCATAAGGCATGACTTCAGGACAGGTATCTGTATAAAATTTAACTCCTGCTGCTTGTAGGATATCAATATAACCCGAACTCTGAGCAATTGCCTTCTGGGCAGCAGAGGAAAACACCCAAAACTCTTTTCCTTCCTTGATTTTTTTGTTTTTCACCAGTTTTGCGACGTTTTGAATTTCCTCTAAATTTGCATTAGGACAACCAATTACTGTCAAATCAGGGATAGTTTCGGGATAGAAAGACTGATACGTCTTCTCGAGCATATCTTGTGTTATGACCATCTCATCAACAATTTCTGCATATGCTAATAATTCCTGTTCAGGAGTAATTCCATCAACATGATACAACTGAGTTCCAAAGGAAGCAAGTGCAGCACCAAGTGCTTTTAATTCTTGAGGTCGAGGATTTGTGATTTTTTCAAAATAAGGGATTGCTCCATATTGGAATGAGTGTTTAGAAAATGTTTTACCTACAATCTCTCCAAGAATTGAATAATCAGTATATTCATTTAAATTTGCCTCAACTACTACTTTTACATTTGGCACTCTGTTTTCTGATAGATGAAATCCATAATACGGAGTTTTTCCAATTATTGCAGCTGCTAAAACAGATAATGAATCCTCCTTGTTTGTTCTTGCACCAAAAAACGAATTGGCAAATGTAACTGCAGATGACTCTGCCCATGCAACATGTTGTCCTTTTGACAATAGATGACCAAAATCATAAGGAGTACAACTACATGTAGTTGAGACATCTAATTCATCAAATAACTTAAGAATCTCAAATTGTTTTGTTGCAAAGTTTAGATCAATATACATGTTTTCCCAATTTACTCGATCCATCCCACAAGGATTTAGAGTAGAGGGTATTGATACTTTTGCACCTTTCTCAACAAATAAGCTCAGTTGATCGATTAATCCATCGCCACCGGTAAGATATGAAACACCAGAAATATGTGCAGATGATATTGGAATTAATTTGCTCGCTTCAAAAAAATCACCAACATCTATTAGCAATGATAATGCAGCTCTCGGTCCTTCTCCGGATTCTCCCTGTAATATTTGTTCTTCTTCCTTGGTTAATTCCACAAGAATCAGATAAAATCAAACCGAATAAAATAATCGATAGTTTATCATTTGTAGTAATATTAAATTCATTAAACTTGTATATCAATCTATAATCTCATCAAAATTATTTAGAAACATTTTATATTATAGATAGTATGGATGATCTTAAACTCTTTTCAGAAGGATTTCTAATGGAACATAAAGCAGAATACATTAAAAAACCAAAAAATTTAAACCAACAAGATGAAGATACATGTATTATTTGTAAAATAATTAAGAGAGACAAGGAAGTTCCGACATATGAAATCTTTAGGACTGAAAAAGTTATTATATTTCTCAATTTATATCCATATACAGTTGGTCATCTATTAATTAGTCCAATTCAACATATTACAGGTTATGAAGAATTTAATTCAGTATTAGCTAGTGAGTTTCATTTTTTACTCCAAAAATCGGTTATCATGTTAAAACATTATGGAAAAACAGAATCATTAAATGTTGGATGGAATCAAGGTAATTATTCTGGCGGAAGTATAAAGCATTTTCATGTTCATGTAGTACCAAGGTACCATAATGACATCAGTTTTATTGATATAATTTCCAAAACTAGACCTGTAATACGATCTTTAGAAAATACTCAAAGAGACTTATTACGTTATACTGAATTTCTTGAAGGTAAATCGGAATTAATCAATTTGGACGTATAACTAATTGAATTTTATGTAGCATTTGTTAATTTATATCCCTAAGAAGTTAAATATTAATAAAAAAATTCAAAACTTATGGGTACTTCTACTACGGATAAAAATTTACCCCCATTTAGGTTTTTATTTACCATGGCAATAGGTCTAGGATTCGGCACTACAGCCATAACTTGGACTTTTTACAACACAGTGATGATTTCTTTTCTTGAGCAATATTTTCAACCAAGATATTCATTTCTCAATAACACATTTATCAGTTTTATAATGGTATGGGATAATATTATAGCAATTTTTCTCCAACCATGGATTGGTGTGAAAAGTGATAATACTAATTCAAGATTGGGAAAAAGAACGCCTTTTATCCTTGTTGGAATACCATTAGCCGCATTTTTCTTCTTATTAATACCATTGATGAAAAGCTCTTCATTGATATTGTTGATTTTAGTAATTCTTGCATTTAATATGAGTATGGCAATTTATCGCTCACCAGTAGTTGCTTTGATGCCAGACTTAACACCAACTGAATACAGATCAAAAGCAAATGGAGTAATCAACATGGTTGGTGGCGTATTTGCAGGTATTGCACTTTTTGTGGGAGGAGAAATTCTAAAATCAAATAGTGTAGAAGCAGCTTTTGCTTTTGTTTCAGCAGTAATGATAATTGCTTTAATCGGATTTTTATTACTCGTAAAGGAACCAAAGGAATTAGCAAAATTTGAGAGTTATAGTGTAGATAAAGTAGAACCTGAAAAAGTTTCTATGTCAGAAGAATTTGAAAAATTATTTATAATGAAAGATAAAAGTAAATTGTTCATTTTATTAGGAATTGCCTCATGGTTTATGGCTTGGAATGCACTTGAAATATACGTTCCAACTTATATAGTTCAAAATATTTACAAAGTACCAAAACATGATCCCCTGTATTTGGAAAGTATTGGATCTGCTTCTAAAGAAATTGGTTTAGTACCGATAATATTTGTTGTATCTACAATAATAGGTGGATTTTTAGGTAATTCATATGGTAGAAAACCAGTAATTCGAATCGGATTGATTATATTCTTTATTGGTTTATTAATTGGCTTTACGCAAGTAACCATTACCGGTGTTAAAATTTCAATGTTTGCAATTGCATTAGCTTGGGGTTTAATAAATGTAAATAGCATAGTTATTGTTTGGGAGCTAAGTGATAGAAATATTGGTGCAGGAACGGGAATTTATTATTTATTTTCATCAGCAGCAGCAATCGTAGGACCTTTATTAATGGGAGCTATTTTTGATTTTAATGATGATAGATCTTATGTTTGGCTATATTCATTATTCTGGATAATATTGGCATTTTTATTCATCTTCAAGGTGACTTCTGGTGAAGTAAAAGGTAAAATTGATGTTGATTTATCTGATTTAGATTAAATTAAGATTGCCTTTTGGTCTACCAATTTGACTAGCTGAATTCATTTAATTAAATTTGAATAAATTTATTTCATACTAAATAGTTATTTATTATATATATGGTGTACAAATAGTGTAATGCAAAGTTATATTACTGGAGAGAATAAATCTTTAAAGAGTATATTTGATCTACTGTTTAAATAACGAACATCAAAATTATCAGAATTTTTTGTTAATAGATATAAATCATGAGTAATTTTGTGTAATTGATACTTGTATTTTATAACGCTTGATTTCAAGATTGTTAGAAATTGATCGAATTTACCCACCTCGTTTCTTAGAATTCTTAGGTTGATAAAAACGCAATCACCAATATCTGCTAAAACCATTAACTCACTTGGATCAATGGTATCTTGAACTTCAATGAAGTGAATCTTATTATTAGTTGGAATATCTTTAGTATTGAAATGTTGTTGATATTGAATATAAACTATGACTAGGAGAATTAAGATAAAGAATAATAGTATATAATTCATAGGTTCAAATTCAATTGATCAAAATTTAATTTAACTATCAATGTTACGGAGAAAGTATTGGGATAACTCAGAAATAATATTTAGCAAAAAATTGAAAGTGTATATATCTTATTCAAATATATGTTAAATCTAGTAGAATTTATCATTTTATATCTAGTAATTGAGTCACAGCCTTAAATAGATTTTATCTATTCTTAATATATACGATTTTAGGGTGGTATAAATTAGGGAAGTTATGATTGCGGGTTATGGTCATACCAAGTTTGGAGATTTAGGTAGAGTAACAAGTAGAGAATTAGTTGTTGCTGCAACAATAGAAGCATTAGAAATGACAAATCTCAATCGAAATCAAATAGATTCTATTTATCTTGGAATGCTAAGTCCGGATATATTCGAACATCAGATGCATGCAGCTCCAGGTATCCCTGATTATTTAGGGTTGAATCATACACCATCGACAAGAATTGAAGCTGCATGTGCCAGTGGTGGTTTATCTGTGTTACATGGTATTATGGCAGTAGCTTCTGGGTTTCATGATGTAGTCCTATCTGTTGGAGCGGAAAAAATGACAAATTTGCCAACATCCCATACAACAGAGGCATTAGCTATGTGTGCAGATGATATATATGAAGTAGCATCGGGAATTACGTTCCCAGGAGCATTTGCAATGATGGCTAGAGCACATGAACATAAATATGGAACAAATGCAGAAATGAGAGCATCTGTTGCAGTCAAAAATCACAAACACGCATTGGACAATGAATTAGCACAATTTAGAAAGGAATTAACTATTGAAAAAGCGATGAATTCATTGATGATTGCAGATCCTTTAACATTATATGACTGCTCTCCCATAACTGATGGTGCAGCAGCAGTAATTATTGTACCTTGGGAAGATAGAGCAGATTATGAAGGAATCAGAGTAAAAGTGAAATCATTTTCACAAGCAAGTGATACTATGTCCTTGCATGATAGAAATGACCTAACTGGATTCATGACAACCAAAGTGGCAGCCAGGAAAGCCTTTGATAGAGCTAGCTTACAACCAAAGGATATTGATTTTTTGGAAGTTCATGATTGTTTTACCATAGCAGAGATTATGGCAATTGAAGATATGGGATTCTTTGAGAAAGGTAAGGGAGGTCAAGTAACACTAGATGGTGAAACTGCCAGAGATGGGCATTTACCAGTTAATGCAAGTGGAGGTTTAAAAGCTAAAGGACATCCAATTGGAGCAACTGGTGTTTCACAAATTGTTGAAGTAGCTAAACAACTTTCAGGAAATGCTGAAAGCAGACAATTAAACGATGTACAATATGGTATGACACAAAATTTGGGTGGATCAGGAAGTACAATTGTATGTCATATCTTGGAGCGTGGTGATTGATGAAAGAGATTACCCGAGTTGTAAAGGCATATGAAGATGCAATTAATCAGAACAGAATTGTGGGCTCTCAATGTACTTCATGTCAGGATATATCAGTCCCACCAAGACCATTGTGCAAGAATTGTGGTTCTTCAGAAATTGAAATAACAACCATTGAAGGAGCTGGAACTTTGCTCACTTGGACTGTAATCCACATCGCCCCACCATCTCATCTCGAAAGGGTACCATACATTTTGGGAATTGTGGAATTAAAGAATAATCAAAAATTAACAGGAATTGTGGAATTGGAAGAGGGAATTAATCCCGACTTTGGAATGGAATTAATTGCTGATTTTGAAGAAGGACAAGAAGGTGCCAGTCGATTACGCTGGAGAAGTAGAATCTAAACTTAAATATACTTCATATCAGAAAATTGAATTGTAACCAAATTATATAATAATTTAAAAATAGGGAAAAATACGGGGAGTGGGATTCGAACCCACGAATTTCTAAAAAACTAGGACCTAAACCTAGCGCCGTTGACCAGGCTGGGCGATCCCCGTGTGAGGTATAATTATATAAATACCGTGATATCCTATCTACTTATAATCTTTTAACTTAATCGTTATTTACCTCTAATGATTTCAAAAAATAATTTTAAAATCAATTAATTATGGAACTTTAGAGTTCCTCAGTTAAGTTGTATGGTGACTAGTACTAAATTAGAATATAGTTAGTAGCTCAATAGGGATGAGTACAATAAAACTAAAATTCTTTGTTAGAAGTGAAATTTAATTTATATTAACTTACAATATTATGATTTGTTTTGTTTATATTCAATTATAAATCGAAATTTGATTTTCTCTTTTTGATTAGAAATACAATAACACCAATAATGGCAGCACCAGCTAAACTACCATAAAATATGGGACTTGTAAATATTCTTACAAAAATATTTTCTTCATCAAAATTAATTAATGTTAAGGAAAGATCAGGAAGAGTATAAGGGGAAGATCTATAGAACTGGATATTGAAGGTTGCATTTAGTCCATTAATAGGATTACCAAAGTTGAGAAATAGTAATGGACTTGACGCATGTAGTAGTACAAAATCTAATTCAATTGTATAATAATTTATCTGATTAATACTCTGCACACTAGCCCCAATATTATTATACCATACATTTAAATTACTTTCTAAAAATAATGATGCAGTGAGCGATCTATTTTCAGACGTAATTGTTAAATGATAAACACCATCACCAAAACCAAAGTTCATGAAGTATTGAATAGTATTATTTAGAGATGGTAGAAATCCTGTGAAGCCATTAGAAATATCAGTAAATTCATAAATTGAAGAAGGATTAGCACCTTGTAAGCGATCAAAATTACTTATTCGTTTAATTTTTAATTGTGCATCTACATCAACGTTATATTCAATAACAGGTTCATTAAATGGGTCTTGAGTAGTTGAATTCCATAAAGTATTATTAAAATGTTGGACTCGCATATAAAGACCCTCAAAATTATATTCTGGAAGTAAATATTCAATTGTTGAATCTACAGAATACGAAGTATTAGTAGATGAACTAACATGGGAGAACATTGCATAAGGAATGTCAATAACATTTGTATTACAATTCTTACCCTGTTTATTACAAGTTGTTACAGACGTAGAATCACCAACTCCAGAACCGATCCAATTCCCATTTACATCAAAATAATCAATTTCTATCAGTACAGTCATATTCTCTTGAGTTAAATATGTAAAATTATATAATTCCCATAAATTGTCCAAATTTGTTAAAAATATCATCTGGGGATTATTTATCTCAAGATCCATGGTAAGCTCATCAGTACTCATTATCGTTTTGTCAATTGAATTAATTTGTACATTAATATCTCGAGGTAGTTGCACAATATAACTACCTGAAGAAATTATAGTAAAATCGGCATCATTGAAATTATATATGTCATTTAAACTGCTTAATGAAATTGTTTCTTTGGTGTTGACATTGGTCATTTCCATGGTAACAGGTGAAGTGGAGTTGATAGTTAATATTTCATTAGATCCTACTTCAAGCTTATAATAATTATTAAGATTATTATATGATAAGCCACCAGTAAAAAAATTGGTATTTTTTGGTATTGTAGGAATTTCATGAGTTTGTGACGATATGGAATAATCAAGTAAATAACCCTCTTGAAGTTCCAAATCTTCCTTTAACGCTTTTACATCAGCATCTTCGTCATTTGGAGGAGTAATAACTATTGCAAAATAAGAGGATCCAAGGGATCCTTTTTCAGTACTAAAAGTGGGTAAATTATTCAATAAATCTTCAAATTTAATTCCTAAAGAGTTACCAAAAAAAGCAAGAACAGTCAATTCACCAAAATAATATGTATTAGGTAAGGTACCATATTGACTTGAATCAACAATATATTCCTGGGTTTCGATATCGAAACTAAATTCGGATACTGATTCATCAGATACTGTATATTGAAATAACTTAGCTTCTGGATCTGTACCTTCAAGATGCTCTGCAATTTGACGATCAAATGTTTGAACATCTTCAACCAAAGACAACTCAAATTTTGAAAAGTACAAATTTTCATTTAATGGTTCAAAAAATACAGTATAGATTCCAGATTCATACGGTACTATCGGTATTTGTTTTTGGTTATACCTGTAAAACACTTCTGTACTTCTTTCTATTTTTTCAGATGGTGAAATCAATGTTAATCGGATCATTGATTGCAATGAACTCTCCCCCTCGATACCAAGAGATAAAATCAATGGATCACCTGCAGTTCCTTCAAATTTAAATCCATAATTATTTCCAGGGGTTAATATACTATTTCCATCATTGAAATTCCTTAAAATATCATAATAAGTGAATGAATAATTAATTGAAAGTAAATCGGATGATTCATTTCTCGCTTGTAATATTCCTTGATTTAAATTGGGAGTAAATTGTTGAAAAGCGGATGTAATACCCTGTTGATTTCTTTGATTCTCATCATAATAAATACTTCTAAAGCTACCTCTTTCTGTCCAAAAATCACTTGAAATTGTAGAAAGATATGAATTTGGTTGAATATAAATATCATTATAACTATTAGAAGAGAAAGAACCAACTTCATTAATTTGAAATGGAAATACAATATTGGCTTCTTCTGCTCCCACCATAGGAGATTGTAAGAGCAATCCAAATAGTAAACCAAAAATAACGAATTTTCTAATTTCCATATATAAGTACTGACGTTTTAAATTATAAAAATATTGCAATATGAATATTAATCAGTTGCAATTTTCAAAATTAGGCAAACATTGTGGTATCTTCTTTAATTGGTTTAAAATTTACAGATTCACCTGGATTTATTGCATGTACAGCAATACCAGTACCATCAAGTGCATGGGTAAGATCATTGGGATTTCCGGCAAGAATTGGAAAAGTACCGTAATGTATTGGAATTATTGATTTTAATCCAAGCAATTGAGCAGCGTATGCAGCTCCGATACTATCCATCGTATAGTGACCACCAATAGCTAACATTCCTATTTTAGGTTGAAATAGATCCGCAATAATTTTCATGTCTGCAGATACTCCAGTATCACCACAATGATACAATATATTCCCATCTGGAAATTCTATTACATATCCACCTGGATTCCCTAGGTACAAAACATCACCATTACTATTATATCCGGATGAATGGCTAGATGGTACCATAGTTATCTTGATACCTTCATATTCAAATGTACCGCCAAAATTCATTCCAACGACATTTTCCAATCCTTGTGATATT
>JAOUKW010000112.1 GCA_029882335.1 Candidatus Heimdallarchaeota archaeon
CCAAAACATAAAATTTAACCAAACTAAACACGAGAATGTCGTTAATAAAATCATTGAAGTTCAAAATATCAGTAATCTTAGTGAACACGAAAAATTTGAATTCATAGAAGAATATTATGAGATGATTGATTCATCCTCTCATTATCAAAATCTAATTTTAAAACTAGCATTAAATAAGAGTTCTGAGAATGTGACTGAAATTTTATTATCACGATTATTTGCACGATTAAATATCACAAATGAAAATAATAAATTTAGTTTTATTCAACAGATGAATAAATTATTAGAATTAGAACCGAATTGTAGAGAAAAATTACAAAAATCAATTTACATAAAAATTCTTGATGGGATATTATTAAAGAAAGATGAATTTCAAAACAAAATTACATCAACTACAGAGTTACTCCAATTCATTTCAGTAATTAATAGTATAGGAATTATATTCTCCTCTCATGATTTTCTTGAAACAATTGAAACATACCCAGTATTATACAATAAAATCATTGACCCCAAACAAAAAAAAATTGATCGATCAGCAGTAATTGAACAAATTAATGAAATTATTCTTCCTTATTTTGATAAAAAGCAACTCGCCAAAAGTAAATTGTTTACAGATGATACTATTACTTCAATTAAATCAAGTCATGAATCCATTAGACAAATGGATTTAATCGAAAAATCAATTAATAATCGAGGCAGACATGATAGAGATTATAAATTAGCAATTATGATAAAGAATACAAAAAATTACGAATGTGAATCATGTGGGTCTAAAAAAAGTAGTGAAACTATAATAACCGTGAGTCATATGATTCCGCTCTATTTTGGTGTGGAATTTGGAGGTGTGGATAAATCATATAATATGGAAGTATTATGTTTGTTTTGTCATAAAAATTATGAGAGAAAATTTGATGAAGAATTAGCAACAAATACTAGAATTCATACTAAAGATGATTTATTTCAATATTTAAAACAAAAGTTCCCCAAGAATGAATTTTTAATGCATAGAACTAACTATACACCAATTATACCAACAGAACGATCATCAATAACAACAAACATACCCACACCAGAAGAATCAATTTCAGAGCAAATTAAAATCTATCTGAAGAAATTAATTTATCAGTTAAAATTTAGTAATCAATATAAATTAAATACGCAAAAATTATCGAATGATCAAATTATAGAACTTAAAGACAAATTGGAATTTCTCTTAGATAATAAGGATACAACCATGGAAATTAGTTTGATGAAAGCAATAATATACCTCTCTTATAGTTTAGAATTATTCTCAATCACAGAATTTTATATAGATCAGATATTATCCATCGAAAATGATTTTGATATAATTATGTTTAAAGCAAAATGCTTGTTTAAGAAAAAACAGTACAATGAAGTTTTAAATTTAACGAATAAGATATTAAAACACAGGAATAAACATTATGAGGCTTTTTATTTACAAGCAGAAACACATCTCATATTAAAGGATCTAGAAAATGCAAGAAAAAACTGGAAAGCAACTCTAAAATTTGCACCTGCAAACTGGGATAAGAGAAAACAAGTATCAGATAAATTAACAAAATCTAGAGAGGAGAAGAAAAAGAAAAACTTGAAGAAAAAAACAAAATCAATACAAACAGGGTCACTTTCAATTAAATGCTTCAACTGCAATAACACATTCATAACTCAGTCCAATTTTAACAAACACAATGATAATTGTCAACGAACGGATCGATATAAAATACATTCAGAATCATAGTGCAAGGATGGAAGTGTGTAACAATCGAATCATTAAATGATCCAATATTACTTGATGGAAAGATGGGAGGTGGGAGTGTGATTAGAGTTGGAGTACCATTAGCTCTATCACAAAAAAGACCGATTAAAATAGTGAATGTTAGAATAAATAGACCTAGAGTAGGACTACAAGTACAACATATTGCAGGTTTAAGCATGCTATCTAAATTAACGGGATGTAGATTAAATGGGGTTGAAATTGGCTCTACAGATATTATTGTTGAACCAAATCGATCAGTATATACCAATAGTTTACCTAAGATCCAAATTCCTTCTTCAGCAGCAGTATCGCTTGTTGTTCAAACATTGACTAATTTTGTTATTGCCAGTAAGAATCCCATGGGATTTGAGTTTTCAGGAGGGGGAAGCCACGTAAACTTCAGTCCGAATTTTGATATTCTAATAAACGTAAATATCCCATTATTCAAATTATTTGGTTTAAATCTATCAGTGCAACTACTCAAGCCAGGTTTTTATCCAAAAGGAGCTTCTCTTGGAAAAATATATGCAAAACAACTAGAACACAAATTAGTAAATATTGAAAAGGGGGATCAACAGGAGCTTCAACTAATTAGTGTTGCTTCAACTCAATCACAACTAACTAAAGTTGCTGAAAAACAAATTGATGGATTCAAATCAATCATCCCTGATGTGACCAATCAATTTGCAGGTTATGCAAATTCAGTATCCAATGGATCTTCTCTGAGTGCAATTATCAAATCGAATAATGGATCAATTAAGGGTATTGCTAGAATAGGAGATGATAGGATCAATCCATTTGAATTAGGTAGAAGAACTGCAAAGGCAACATTGAGGGAACTCAATCAGCTAGGTGGTGTGGACGAACAAATTGCAGATCAACTACTGGTTTCACTAGCATTTGCACCAAAAGGATCAAGTTATACCTTTGAAAATATATTCCCACATGTTAAAACCAATTACAATGTGATCTCTCAAATATTAGGCCAAGTATTAGAAATTACCAAAGAAGATGGATATTATAAAGTTTCCAAGATTTAAATATTTGCTTAATTTTATCCTTCAGATCTCATATAGTCATTCAATATTGATTGATATTGAGAAATATCCTGAACAGGTTTATCTTCACGAATATGTAAGAATCTAGCATTTCGAAGGCTAAATACATCATCTTTTCTCACAATTCCTAAGCTATCAATGGATATAACTATATCAGGAATAATTTCAAATCCTAGATTTTTTCCAGATTGTGTATATCTACTATTATTATCGATTCCTTCCTGCAAATCAATAAATTTGTCTGTTTGTTTTAATAATCCGCGTTCTACAATTAATTCTGCTAATCTCAATCCTGCAACTGCACTTATCCCTCGAATCATCCCTAAATTTCGGAATTCTTCCTTATCTAATGCTGCATATCTAAATCCCCAAACACGAATACTATTTAAATCCTGAATTGGGATAATACCTGTAATTGTAACATCAATCTCTTCTTTTGGTTTCAATTTCTGCCAAGATGGGTCTCTCTTCCCCATATAATACAAACTATCAGGGAGTTTTAGTATGGCACCTTCAAATCCTACATTAATATATTGATAATAAATACTTAATAAATCAGATTTATTAAAAACCTTAGTCGTTTCAACTTCTCTAATTTCAAATCCAATAGGAAGTCTCTTGGACTTTATATTCTTAATAATACGATTACGAATTGTCTTTCTATTTTCATATGGTAAATTTATTAACTCAACACCATTTAAATAAATAATGTCAAAAACAATATAAACCAAAGTATAATCACTGATTCCCTTATTAATAGAATCATGGAGCTCATATACATTTAAAAATTCAGGTCCATCCTCACTCCATCTAAATGCAGTCATTTCACCATCAATAATAACTGAAAACTCAGAAATTAAATTTGATAATTCATAAATTGATGGAAATTTATACATATAACTTTTCCTTCTTCTCGAATAACACTTAACAGAATTACCTAATTTATGTATAATCAACCTTATTCCATCATATTTTGCCTCTGCATATATTGGGAACTGATATTTCTTTTGCCATTTCGCTGCTAACATGGGTTTGAATGTTCTAAAGGGAATTAAACGGCTGAACTCATCAATAGATCCATTTTTTTCAACTAGCTTTGCGATATCAATCATACTATGCATAGAAACCGTTTTTTCCAACAAAGACCTTTCTATATTATATATTCGAGAAAATACCCTAATTAAGCTTGTATTTCGTGAAATAAAATCGTGAAACTTGTTGATTTGTGAAGCGAGAAAATATATCTCTATTTTTCCCATCCTTGCTAATAAAGAGGTGAAAACCATTAGTTTTAATCTGATTCGATTATCATTTGCCAAAAATTTTCCAACAACCATCAACTCCGCAACTGTTAAATCACCTCTCTCTTTATTAATAAATGAGGCTACTGAAAGTGCCCAAATTCCATCATATTTTTTTAACCTACGATATTCAATTTCATCCTTTGTGGCATTGATATTTAAGATTCCAATGCATTTTTCAAATCTTATTTTACCAATTCCACACGAATTAAAGTTAGTTTCTTCTTCAAGCAATGATATCTTAGTTGATAAATTTAATCCATTTTCTAATTGTAGAAACCATTCTAATCTACGATCTACATTTCTTATATTTGGATAATGAATTCGATAAAAACGATAAAATAAATATGATTTATTTTTATATGGTATTAAAATATCTCTACAGATGGCATAGTAACTAACAGAGGATAGTTCATCTAATTTCATTGGGTAATTTGATCGAATTGATTCGATAATAATGTAGGTCAAATGCAATGGTTGTTGATATGTATTAGATAATTCATAATAGAATTCATCAGTTAATTCGGAAAATTGTAGTTGTAATTTAATTTCATCAACAATTCGAAACCATTGTTCATTTGTTTCTACGGGATTAGTTTGTCGAGTTAATATTATTATGTCTTATCCCTCCCAAAAATTCGGGGATAATCGCTCTCTCTCTGCTTGAAACTCCGATGCTCGAATCAACCCGTCTTGAATATGATCTATTCTAATAGGTACAGAAATTGTATTACAAACCTTTGACCTTGCACTTACCAGCATAATAGAATTACGATATTCAGAGCCCCATATATCCGCTTCAGCTTTAGAAGTCATATTTTTTTCATAAATATGAATTGCTACCTCACTAGAGTGGAAGAGGGCTTCACCTCCCTGTGGAATACCTGAATCTTTAACCTGCCCAATTACAATACAAGTAATTCCCTGTTCATGATTATATGTTTTCAGCGCATTCAAATTATCTACAGTATTGAGTTTAGATGGATCTAGCATATTAATAGAGTCAATTATGGTTAATTTACAACCTAAATCTTCCACTAGATATCGATAATCCCTGATAAATTCAGCCCAAGTCTTCCCTAAATGATATTGATTTGGCAAAATATAATAACGATCATCATATTGTGCTCGAAATTCATCTTCTGATAAACCTGTTAGATTTATACCCAAACTTAAAAAACGAGAAAATAAATCATTTCTACCAGAACTATTGCTATCATAAAATCCCTCCTCAGCAACTACATATGCGGTTCTAATATCTTGCGAAACTGCATTGATTACCATTTCCAAAGCAGATCTTGTTTTTCCAGAATATGCTGGTCCAGTAAGTGTAATTGTACATCCCATTGGTAAACCATTCATTGAGCTGCTATCATTTTTCAAAAAGAGTTTTCCAAAAAAAGGATGGATTTTTATAGATTCTTGAACTGTAATTCCTCTATGTATTGTTTTTGGTAGGATAATATCATGATCTACTGCATCTGGTTCCTGAATCTCTTGAACTTGAAATGGTGTAGAAGAAGCCCACTGCTGTGGTGAAACTCCAACATTCATCATATTTTGGAATGTTGTCATCATTTGCGATAATAACTTTATAGGATCTGATTGCTCTTGATTAGTAAAAGGTGATGATGTCGGAAATGGTTCTTCATCTTCTATAGGAGGTCTGTTTAGACTGACTTCGTTAGGTAATTCATCATCACTAAATGATGCCCTTTTCTTTTTTGACATACATAGAAATATACAACATAATTATTTTTATCTTTTGTAAAGAGAATTTTTTTGAAACAAGTTTAATTAAAATAATAAATTTTTATAATAATTTTCTGATTTATCGAATTTTAAAAGAAAACAATATCTAAATTAAATTCTTAATTTTGGCAATTGGATGGTATAAATATGAAAATAAGTAAAAATCAAACTATATTATTCTAAACCAAAATTTATATAATACAAAAGATATAATGTAATCAATCAATTATTGAAGTGAATTTATACCTCATTTAAATACTTGATTAGTAAAATCATTATTGGTTATAGTACGTGAATGACATGAATGCAATAAATCAATCATCTGTAAGAGATGAAAGCAGGATAATTCTTGATTTTGCGTTATATGATACTGATGAGGATATACGTTGGGCTTTTATCAATGATATTTCTGATTATACTCAACTGAAACAGATAATTCTACAAGAAACAAATTATGAAAATCAATTATTAGCTCTAGAAAAAATAGATAATACCAAGGATTTAATTGAATTGTCAATAAATATAGTAGAACCGAGAATAAAACAAAAAATCATAGAAAAATTAAATGCTTCTAATTAATGGTATCGTGTAGATGCAGTTTTTACCTGTTTCAGGGTCAATGGGAATCCATGAATTTGATTAAGAAAAATACGTAAAGGAAGGATGAAAGATTCCATATCCAAATTGGAGGTTTCATAAATATTTATTTCTGAACTATCAATCCATCTTGTAATTGAATCCATTCCGACATAAATTCCTTTATGTTCTAAATCTTTTTTATTTATGAAAATTAATACTGGAATTTCAGTATTATTCTTACCCTCTAATTTTTTAACCATATCCAAGTATACTGAAATCCTCTCGACACTTTGTATATTTGTTCCATCTGAAAAAATAATAACACCATCAGCCCCATCTAATGAAATATCAGTCATAAAATCAAATCTCTCCTGTCCAGCATTATCAATAATTAAAGTTGGATATATAGCATCTATGTCTTCCTCATCAATTGGTAATTCATTACTTGTTAAGGGAAAATAATGAAAATAATTAGTTTTAGTAACTACAAATAACATTAATTTTACATTAAAGCTTATTGTAGTTGTGGAATTTTGGTAGATATTTTTATCAATTGTAGTAAAAGTGTTTTCAAGAATAGACTCTTCGAGTTTTACTTTCCTTTGCACCTCTCCACCAAGAAAATCATTTCCTGCAGAAATAAGATTTTTAAAAAATGTCGTTTTGCCTGAACCCGTTGTACCTAGAATTACTACTTTCCTGAGAAATTTTGCCATATTATTCTAGATATTATACAAACATTATTTATAATTTATTCTATAAATGATTTTTGGATTACTACAAATCTTGAATTAATTTTAATCATTTAAATATAGTATATACGTGTTGCAGATACCCCATATTTATTTAATTCAGCAACTTTGACTATAACATAATAAGCTTCCATTGGTGATGTTATATTTTCCAAATCCAATCCGGTTTTTTTCAATTCAGTAATTACTGTATTTATGTGGCAAAAGTTATTCTCAAAACTTTTATTGATTGCATAAAGTATCTGAGCATGGTGTTCTTTGATTATTTCATTTTCTTCTTCAATTTCTTCTGCTACAGTTGAAATTGCGGGTTGATCTAATTCGATTGCTGATTCATCAAGATTGACTGGTTCTTGTTCCATATCTTCAGTTTCTTCTTCATCAAAAAATTCTAATGGAAAATCTATCAAATCATCAATGGATATTGAACTTTCTTGGTCTTGGGCTAATTGTATTTCACTACTTCTCTCCATTAGCACTGCCTTACTGGTAATATCAAATATATCTATACCTATTTTTTCTAAAAGGAAAATAACATTACTAATTGACCACTCAAAGGATAGATCATCTTTAAAATATAACAAAGATAGGTAGCCAAGATTTAGATCAGACAAATTATTATGACTATGTATTCGATGGATAATATTACTTTCTAATTTTAAAATAGACTCATCAAATGGATTATTTGTAATCAAAATCAAATAATCAATCATCCCAAGTTTAATTAATGAAATTACCTTTTGTAATTTCTTCTTCTTCAATCTGCTTTTCTTTGGATTGAAATCAAATTCAACAGCGATCCTTCTATTATCCCGTAACTCTTGACCTACTTCAAAGTATAGATGAGGAGTAATCCCTGAATTTCCCAGATTAGGATTAGTACTTATATTTTTCAAATTTTTGGTTGATTTATTTATTTCATTCAACATGAGATGAAAATTATCTTTCAACCGATTTATTCTGTCTTTATATTTAATATCATCACTAAAAAACTTATTTTTAAATACTACTGCTTCATTGTAGGATAAATCAGGTAAGGAGGAATTTTTAAAAATAGTGTATGCATTGAAAATATCATTTACATATAATATTTCTTGATTTGTTCGCATCTCATCTATGGCTTGATTGAGTTTTTTTAGTATTTGATACAGGTTTTTATTGGTTAACATATACAAATAATGTATTGTTTCATCGGTAAAGGGATATAAAGGATGTAAGCTAGGGGTGGCAAGTCCATTTGTCCTCCAATAACTACTCAAATAATGTTGAATCACTGTTAATATTTCCTCAATAGGTAATGGTTGAAGAAAAATATTATTACCAAATGTCCAGTCATTTATTTGTTTAATCATATCTTCCTCTAATTGGTCTTCAATCAGTGTAAAAAGAGCCGTAGTACCAGATATGACAAAAAATAGTGAATTTATCGTTTTTAAATTTAATAAAATGGTAAATAATCGTTTAAAATTATCCTTGATATTTTTTATTGATGTTTCAACATCGTCAATAATGAATAGAATCTGTGTATTAGGTGAAATCCAATCAAAAATTTTAAGCAGGTCATTGAATGCCTTTCTACATTCTTTCTCATGGGTAATATCAAAATCTTGGAATCGTTTTTGTCCCTTTAATCCTCGAATGGCATTGAATGTTTCTGGGTTTTGAAATCCGGAATATAACAATGCAGAGAATAAATCAAAATTATTTATAGGCAATTGGCTGGATATTTTATGATAATTCGATTCAAAAAAATTCCAAAACTTAACTAAAAAATTAAGATTATCCATCACCTGATGAATTTTATGTGGATTTATAACAGCTTCCTCATATAATGAATTTTGAATTCCTAATTTATTCAATTGATTACTAAATGTACTCTTTTCAGTGATATTCTCAATTGTTTGGAGTATTTTTATACATATATTATACCCTAACCATTTAATTATTTCATTTTCAAGCATCTTATCAATTACAATTGAATAAAAATCCTTGAATGTAAATTCATATTGAAAATGAAGCGGATCTATTGGTATAGTTATGAATATTTCATTTTTTGTAAAATCAAGGGAATTTATTTTTTTACGAATGAACTCTCTCAATAATCCTGTTTTACCAGTACCATTAATACCCTGTAAAAAACATAATCCCGACAGGTGATTCTTGGTAATATCTGATGAAATTCTTTCTAATAATTTGATTTCCTTATTTCTACTGACAAAAATACTATTTGTAAAACCCTCTCCAATTGGAAATAAATCTTTACCATCAATCAACAATTTATCATATTTTGTCTTTCCTGGAAAGTCAATTGTGATAAAGGTCATAACTACCCACCTTTGAATTAATGCTGTGATTTATCATTTAATTACGTATGTATTTTTTATTGCTAAATATCCAAAATCAATGAAATTAATTGTAAAAACCTTATACAATCAAGGTAGTAATGTAATCTATTATTTCTTGACAATTAATTTATTTAATCCCAAATAAATATAACAGAATATTGCAAACAATATGTTTAATGCAATACCCATAGTAAAAAATCCCCGATAACCATTTTCCTTAATACTCAGAAAACCGTATATTGGATCTTTTGTTACAAGTTGATAAATTAACGCAAATCCTAAATAACAAAGTGGATAAGCAAGTGATTTAAGTGGAAATGATTTAGCATAACTCTTTCTTTCAGTTATTAACCAGTCTAAAATGAAATAAATCGGGATAATATAATGGTTAATGATCGATGAATATTCGTGAATATCAGAGGAGTATGATGCAGTAGCAGATAATAAAATATGGAAGGCAATCCAAGTGAGGGTGATGAATGAAGTAACAGCTCCTTTGATAAATCCATATAACTTATCCATCTTTTCTGAATTTCCACCATCTAATCCATCTTTATACAGAATACTTAGTGTTAACCAAGTCGCGACAAACAAATTAGTTTGAATAGTAAAGAATTTCAGTGGTTCTAAAATCAACTCACCGATATCTATTGCCACGATAAATCGAAATATTATACCGGTCCAGCTTATAATGACAAAAAACAATCTGAAATAGAATATTTTTCCTCTTAAAGTATCTACAAAGCTCATTAATTTCTATTTAAATTCATTCTTTATAAATATTTATTGTTTATTGAAATTCAACCAGCCTTTTTTACACTACAATATTGACTGCTTAAAACATGAATGAAATTATACGTACACTAAGTTTAATTGTTAGTATGCTGGCAATAAGTACTTTGTATACTGAAATATTAATATCCACTGAACTAGTAAAAGATCTATGAATCATTACTAACAGGACTAGGTCACCACCTATCAATTAAGAAAGGACGACTGAAGGCTCAAAAATCATCATTACGATGATCAGTGAGAAGTCCTATTCTCCATGGGAGAAACGTTATTCAACAAGGTAATTTACATGATTATTTTGCGAGTGATCTAATAATGGAAAAAAACACGGAAAAACCGTTTTCAATGAGGTCTAATGGGCAGAGAAGCGGACAGAAGCCTCATAATGAAGTCTTTGCTAATTCTTATGACAAAATCATAAGGAAATTAGGTGACGATAGGCAGAGAACTGGCTGAACGTGTAGTATGTAAGTACAAAATATTTGTACCTACAAAAAAGATCATCAAGCGGACTAATTGAAAGCTATGTAATTAATATCCAGAGATAGAGAGAATTAGATAGATAATGAAATTGCT
>JAOUKW010000501.1 GCA_029882335.1 Candidatus Heimdallarchaeota archaeon
TTTTGAATTCATTCTCATTTATTACTTTACCCACTAATCTTGGCTCTAATTCGTGTGATTCCAAGATGTGTATAACTTTATCCATTTTGTTCTCATCAACTATTGCCAGCATTCTTTCCTGAGATTCAGAAATCATTATTTCCCATGGTTTCATTCCTTGTTCCCTTAGTGGTATATTATCCAAATATATTTCTACACCTAAGTTTACCTGTGTTACCATTTCAGACGATGCACAGGTTAAACCACCACCACCTAGATCTTGCAATCCCGCAATTAAGTTTTCATCAATTAAATCTTTTATAGCATCAATCAAAATTTTTTCAATTAATGGATTACCAATCTGTACTGCTGGTCGATCTTCATAGCTTTTAGATGATAAATCCTCTGATGCAAATGAAACTCCTCCTATTCCATCTCTACCTGTTGTAGCACCAAATAAAATCAATAATTGATCTGCTTTTTGAGCTCTACTTCGAACTACTCTGTCTTTGTGTACAATACCAACACACATGGCGTTAACCAGACAATTTGTCTCAAAATTCTCATGAAATTCAATTTCCCCTCCTATAGTTGGAATTCCAACACAGTTACCATAACTGGAAATTCCTCTTACTACTCCTTCAATTAAGTGTTGAGTGTGTTTAGTTTGTGGATTGCCAAAATGAAGTGAATCTAAAAGTGCAATAGGGTGACAACCTTGAGAAATAATATCTCGAATTATTCCACCAATACCTGTTGCAGCACCATTGAATGGGTCAATTGCAGAGGGATGATTATGTGATTCGAGTCCTAATCCAACTAACCAACCTTCTCCAATTTCAATTAATCCAGCTCCTTCTCCAATACCTAGATAAACATTATCTCCCTCTGTATTAAAGTAGCTAAACCATTTTCGTGATGATTTATAAGATATATGTTCACTCCACATAGCATCAAATAAAGCATTTTCAAGTGGAGTCATTTTATGACCCAGTTTTTGTTCTATTAATTCGGTCTCCTTATCAGTTAACATGGAAATCCCCTAGAAATGTATCTATAATTATTCTTCCATCTGATGATCCAAGTAACGGATCAGATGCTCTTTCTGGATGTGGCATTAAACCCAGCACAGTTTTATCTGCGTTATATATTCCTGCAATCGAATTTATTGATCCATTTGGATTGTATTCATCGCTAATTTGTCCAGTTGGTGAAGAATATTGAAAAGCAATTTGTCCTTTCTTTTTCAATTCAAGTAAGGTTTCGTGACTACAATAATAATTTCCCTCATAATGTGCTATTGGGAGTTGAAGGGTATTGTTTTGATCTGAGTTGATAAAATATGGAGATTTTGATTGTACTTTTAAATTAATCATTTTAGAGATAAAACGTGTGCTTAAATTTTTGGTAAGTACACCTGGGAGTATGCCTGTTTCACATAGGATTTGGAATCCGTTACAAATACCCAATATAGGGATTGATGAGAGGGATAATTCTTTTATTTTTTTCCCGATTGGTGACTTAGCAGCAATAATCCCTGGTCTGAGGTAATCGCCATAGGAAAAACCTCCTGCAATAATAATTCTGTCCATATTATCTAATTGATGATAATTATTATTTGTAATCAATATAGGTTCATGTTTTGAATATGTATTGACATATCGTATAAGTTCATGTTCATTATTAGTACCTGGGAATCGAATAATTGCGATCTTCATATTATCACCTAAACTAATGAAATGTTCCAAGTTTCGATAAGTGGATTGGCTAGTAATTCCTCTGCTAACTTTTCTAATGTCATAAGTATTTCAGAGTTAATTGTATCAATATTTATTTTAAAGGATTTGCCAGTTTTAATTTCTTCAAAGTTGTTAAAACCAAGTCTTTGAATCGCTCTCTTAATTACTTCACCCTGTGCATCAATGACACCATCTTTTAAGAATACATCTATTTTAAAAGAATATGGTTTAACTTCAATAATTGGTTGCTCTAAATTATTTAATCGTTGCAGTACTTCATTATAGCCTGATAATACGTCTCCTAAGTCTTTTCTAAATATATCTTTATCAAATATTATTTTTTCACCATCTTGATTTAATTGCCATAATCTCATAGAATCAGGTGAAATTTCATCACCAAGCAATAAGGAACCATTTTGGTTATATCCGAATTCTAATTTGAAATCAACGAGTTCAAGGTTAAGTTGTCTAAATATGTTTTGTAATACGGTATTTACTCTCAGAGCAATTGCTGCAAGTATTTCTAATTGAATCTTTGTTGCCATTTTTAAAGAAATTATACTTCCTTCTGAAAGCAGAGGGTCATGTAATTCATCGTTTTTCAAAAAGAATTCTATTAATGGTTCATCAAACAATCTTCCCTCTTCTACTCCATATCTTCTACAAAAACTTCCTGCCGAAATATTTCTGCAAATAACTTCTATTGGTAAAATTTCAAGTTTGTGGCATTTAAGCATAATATCTCCAATGTCTTCTATTAGATGTGTATTAATTTGATATTTTTCAAGGATTTTAAACAATATTACAGAAATACGACAGTTAGTAAATCCTTTTCCTCCAATATCTGCTTTTTTCGCACCATCACCTGCAGTTATTCTGTCGTCGAATTTTACAATTACTTGATTTTGATCTTCAGTCGCAAGAATTGTTTTTGCCTTTCCTACATATAATTGATTATTCAAAAACTTCAACTCGTTTACAAAATTTTGAAAAATTATGTTGGTAATTTCT
>JAOUKW010000113.1 GCA_029882335.1 Candidatus Heimdallarchaeota archaeon
GAAGAAATAAAGTTACCCTGATTGGCTTTATTTTTCTTAAAATTAAATTTCTGATAATCAGCTACACATTCAATAGTAAAACCAGCAATCCAAAAGAATAATCCAATTATATCAAGTAAGCCAATAGGTTTATCAGAATCAGTAGTTAAAACCACCAGTACTGGTAGTAGAGTAATACTAATCCACATTGCTTGTAGATTCCAAGTAATAAAATATTTAGAAATTGAGAATTTAATCTCATCGAACCTTTTATCTTCACCAATTAATTTGATTCTAATAAATAAAAACAAAGAAATTCGCAATGCCCAAATGGTCACTAGGAAAATAAGTATTATTGACCTATTACCCGTCAAGTTCGAAAAATAGTATGTTAACCATATAACGATTATAAATGTAAATCCACCACTGAGATCAAAATAATGTTCTGTTTTAAAATAATACGATGGAATGAAAATAATCCATTGAATTAAGAAGACAAACACAACTGAATAAAAAATCAAAGGATAACCAAGGAATATTATAGAGTCGAATCCTGCCAATAACGCTAGGCTAGCTGTTATAACAAAAATCATTATACCAAAGATCAACCCCTTAATATACTCCACATATCAAACATTGGTCTATTTATAAAAAAATTATTTGATAAGAGAGATTTAATTACTGTTATTCAAATATGTATTAGTTTAAGGTATTCTCTTATTGATTAATAAATTCTTTTTTAAGAAAGAAGTCATAATAAGGAATTAAAATAGTATGTCATTTTTCATACAAAACAATTTGTCTCTAACATTCCAATTTCAATCCAATTGCTATTTCAATTGATTCTATGATCGAATTAATTATAAGAATTTGGTGGTGTAGTATTAATAGAAGTATGTCTTCTTATCCAATGTAATATTTTCTATTAACATACCTATAAATAAGAAAGTTCCTAGAATTATTCCATGATAATTTATCATAGTGGGATCGATTACATAGTACAAGAAAAGATTTATGCATGCGGTACTAATTAAAAATATATTTGGGATATACTGAACCCTTACCCACTTTTCCAAATACCAATCTTCAAAGACTTCAGGTAATCCATTTTTCTTATTATTTTTGATAATTATTAAATTAGTTATAGCAACTACAAACGCGATGGTTGGAAAATGTAATCCCATATTATCGGTTAATGTATAGAACATGCTCATTCCCATGATAATACCAGCCATAATTATAATTGCCTTTTGCGCAAAAGAATCTAATCCCTTCATTTTTTCAGATTCAAATGCTTTGTTCAAAAATTGATATTCTCTTGATAATAATTTATTGGTAATTAAATAAATAAAAAAGATCCCTAGCCAAGGAAAGCCAACTAAATCACGATTTATCTTTGAGACAAAGAAATCAATTATTCCGGCAATAAATATGAAAATAGCAAACATATATCCGTTAACTATTTTCAATCGATACTTTATTCGATCTTCATAGGTTGACATCCTTTTTAGATAATTCATAAGACTTCGGATTTCTTCAGTCTCAAGCTCCATATGTAAATATTAATTTAATTATTTATAAAGTATAAACCTAGCTTGAAATTGAAACTACTTTGAAAAACAAGAGGTTTTCAAAAACAAACTCGATATACTATTTATATTAAATAAATTCGTTAGTATATTTATGAGTGAAGTTGTCATTCAAATAACAGACTTACAAAAAACCTATGACAATGGATTTGAAGCAGTCAAAGGTATTACCTTGAATATCCCCCGAGGTATTGTCTATGGTTTTCTAGGACCAAATGGTGCAGGTAAAACAACCAGTCTTAAAATGATGGTGGGATTATTGAAACCTAGTAATGGTCAAGTAACAATAAATGGACATATACCTGAGCAACATAGTCAAGAGATCAAGAAATTAATCGGGCTTATTCCCCAAGATCTTGTGCTGTGGGAAGATTTAACAGTTTATGAAAATTTACACTTTGTAGCATCCATGTATAGAATACCAAAGAATGTGGCAAATGAGAAAATTGATACTTTAATCAAAGAGATCAAATTAGAAGAAAAAAGAAATTCACTGGCAAAACATCTCTCAGGTGGTTTAAAAAGAAGATTAAATATCATTATGGGCTTGGTACATGATCCTCAAATAGTTGTATGTGATGAACCAACTCCTGGATTAGATGCTCAAAGTAGAGGATTAGTATGGGATTTTATTATGAATCTAACGAGAAAACAAGGAAAAACAGTAATTCTAACCACACATTTTATGGAAGAAGCAGATCGTCTTAGCGATATCATCTCAATTATTGATAATGGAAAAGTGTTAATTACAGATACCGGTGAGAACTTAAAGAATTCAATCGGTGAAGGAGATTTGGTAGAAATTCACTTAAACAATTCGGCTTTTTTGAATTCATCTTTAGATCTAATAAAGACAATGGATGGTGTAGAAGATGTGTTTATTCATAATGATACACTTCAGGTAAGATGCCTAAATGCCCCTTCAAAATTAGCAGTGATATTTAATAAATTGGAAAGTCAAGAAGGTCTAGAGGTTAGAGATCTTAAAATAAGAAAAACTACACTGGAAGATGTATTTCTTAATTTAACTGGTAGAGATCTAAGGGAGTGAGATTAATGATTATACTAGATGTATCGACAAAGATATTTACTCAGTTTAGAAGAAGAAAAGTCAGCTTTGCATTGATTTTTGCGTTTCCATTTTTCTTTCTCTTGATTTTTAGCCTTGCATTTTCAGGGAATAATATAGACGGGACAACAACCTATGATATTGTAATTAATAATCTTGATGAAGGTATTTTTGAGGATCAGCAACTATTTTTTAATGGTAGCTACAACGATTGGAAATTACACGGAATAGGTGAGAATTATAGTAATATCCTTGCCGATTTAAAGTATCCAGATGAAGATATAGCTGTATTTAATGTTAAAGACATAGGACAATACACCTATAATGAGGTATTTCAAAATGATGTTGGTGTGATGATAATAGAAATTCCACCATTATTTTCACAATCTGTTCTTAGTATTATTAATGTCCATGCAGAAGGACAAATACCCAATTTCCCAACCAACATAAATGTTTCAATTAACTATCATGGTCAGGATACGCAAGAATATAAAATTGCACAGAGTATATCCCAAACAGTACTAGAAGCATTCATTGATGCTATAAAGGGAGATCAAATTCCAAGAACGTATGAATTCGAACAAATTTCCGTTCTGAAAACAGATGATATTTCAATATTTGATTTTATTGCTGCAGGGATATTTGTATTTGCTACAATTTTATCTGTGAGTTATTTTGCATCTATTGCACTTGAGGAAATCTCAGAAGGAACAATTCAAAGGTTGAAATTATCCTTGATTAAGCCAAATGAATATATTGCAGGATTTATCATCTTCTCTTTCATTGTTATGTTAATTCAAAGTATATTTCTATTTATTGCTGCAACAGTAATATTCAATTTTAACCCAGCAGGTTCTCTAATTAATGCATTTGTAATAATGTCTCTATTGACAATTACATCTTTTGCTCTAATTTTTACTGCAGGAGCTACGTTCAAAAAATCAGATGATGCTGGTAGTGCACTGGGATTTGCAAGTAGTATTGTTGGATTTGCGTCGGGTGCATTTTTCCCCATGCCTGAAATTATACTGGTCAAAAATGTTATGGGGTTTACTAGTGGTTCTGCAGACCTACTTCTATGGGATCTACTCCCCTGGACACATGCAGTTAATTGTATGAGAGCTATCCTACTCTATAATCAAAGTTTAGGTGATGTAATTGGTGATATTCTGATATTGATTATTGTTTCAATCCCTTGGTTTTTGATTGCTTTAAAATTCTATACCAAACGTATGTTTGGTTATCAGGAGGTATAAATAATGTTATTTTTAAAAGTTACAATAAAAGCAATAAAACAGACATTTCGACGTAAGGAAAGGGTATTAATGGTATTCATGTCACCAATAGTATTTTTCGCATTTTTTGGCTTTATATTTGGGTCTGGAAATAATGGAGATATTACCTACCAAATAGCGTATATTAACAATGATTTAGGTAGTTCATTAGATTATACAGATTTTATCCCTGCGGAATTGAATTATAATTCTAATAATTTAGGTGATTTATATCTCGATACATTAGCAAATAATACCTCACTCATTTCCAATTCAGGTACCACATTGGAATTAATTCAATACTCCAATGTGGAGGAAATGACAAAAGATATTGAAAAACAAGTGGTTTTAATTGGAATTATTATCCCTTATAGTTTTACAGAATCTTTACTTGCCTCTTATAACTATATCCAAAATAACTCCTTGGCTGAATTTCCAGTAAATGTTACGTCTGTTGTTAAAATTTTCGGTGATCCAAGCTCCTCAAATTATCAAAGTGGAGTTGCATTAATTCATTCATCATTAAATGATTACAGTAATCTAATACTCCAAACAGAATTGGAAGGTGGAAATATAACAACAAATCAATTTGAAGTAAATTTGGAAGAACTTTCTCAATTTGCATACTTTGTACCTGGATTTTTGATCTTTCTAGTGATACTTCAGTTAGTTTCAATGTCAGGAATATTAGTTTATGAGAAGGAATCGGGAAGTATGGAAAGAATTAAGCTTTCTCTCATAAAATCAGAGGAATTATTTGGAGGATTATTATTGAGTAACATCATAATAGCCACAATTCAATTTATTCTATCACTTGTGGTAATAACCATTTTTGGATTTCATGCATCTGGATCGCAGTGGTTTATTGGGTATGTTATCTATCTCATAGCGACTATTAATATATCGGGAATTGCAATGATTATCGCCTCTTTTACCAATACAACACAAGATGCATCTTCTGTTTCAGGTATCATGTCTGCACCTTTTGGTTTCTTATCAGGTGCCTTTTTACCAGTACCTGCCGTGTGGTTGATTAAAAATTCACTTCAAATTTGGGATATCATACCAACCTATCATGCAACACAAGCAATGACATCGGTATTGATTGATAATGCGAGTATGGTTGATATACTTAAACCACTTTCTTTTCTCTTAATATTTGCATTTTTATGGTATGGTATTGGATTTATTATATTTAGAAAGAATTCTAATTATTGAATTAAATCAATCAATTTCAACTATTAATATTTCCAACTTTATTTTTTTAATTATATTTATTTAAGCAATAAAATGAATATATCACTTTTCCTTAGTAATTGCAAATAAACCAAGTAATAAAAAAATCGTGTTAGAAATGACATTGTAATAAAATGTGGATATCACAGAAATACTGGTATCGATGATAAACCAAGTTAATAATGCAAATTGAACGTATTTTTTCGCTTCAGGTATGTAATATTTGGAGATAAATAAAAAAGATACTCCAAGGGATATAGTTAATCCACCACTTATACCAAATAAAAATTTAATGTACATCAGATCAGTATTCCCTAAACTTGAAAATTCAGTTGGTGATAATAATGTTATGAATTCAATAGAACTTGGGAATAATCCAAGTATACTGAATATAATACCAAAGTCTATTAAAAACAGACTAAACCAAAACAAACCCTTATGTTTGTAATTCATCTGAATTAAAAATAACACAATGTAATATAAATTTTACATTTTAACTAATTTGTTTTACATTATGTAAAATATTTCTTGCATACATCTCAACAAAAAAAAGATAATTGATCTGAGTTGTAAATATTCTTTTACATTTTGACAATAATTTTTGACTAAAAATATATAGAATAACAAAAATGATAATATATGGAAGATTATCGGAATATTAAACCATATTTTCTGATTTTTAGTGGGGGTCTAATTATAGATACTGCCATCATTATATGGGCTGCGATCAATAGTTATATCCTTATAATGATAACCTTCGGAGTAATTGCAATATTAGGTAGTATGTATTTGTTAAATAAATGGAACATTGATGAGAGAACAGATAAAGTCTTAACAGAGGCATCTAAAGATGTATCCAACTGGTTTATTCGATTAACATCCATTATTAGTATAATTCTGTTAATATATAGTTATTATAATAATTTTATTTTTTGGGAGGTTGGCACGACCTTACTTGTTTGGACAATTATGCTTTTTTATTTTCAGGCAATTATATCGGTTTTTTATGAATACAGGATGAGTTAAATGGGTAAAAATGAAAAATCAACAAATAGGAAGTTTACCAATAGAATCAAAGTCTATCGTGCAGAATTTGATCTTAGACAAGAAGATTTAGCTGATAAATTAAATGTATCTAGACAAACAATTAATGCAATTGAGAGAGGAAAGTATGCACCTACTCTTGAACTTGCTTTCAAACTTGCTGAATTATTCAATGTATCAATTCATGATATATTTCAATTAGTTGAAAATGATAAATAGTTGTAATTTCTTTGATAATCCAGCTTTTAATATTTTTACACTAGATAAAATAGCCGAAGGTAAGTATTTAAGAAGTTCTAATTCTAAGTGAAAAACTAGAATAGTGTTATATCATCTCTTATATAATTGTAAATACAAAAAAATTCATAATGAAAATCATCATTATAATTTTGACATTGAATATCTTCTATTTAACCAATCACATTTTAAATTAATATGAGAGAGTGGATTATATTTTTTAATTTTATTAAAAAATGGCTAGAAGAAATTTTATTGTGGAAACCACTACTATTTAATCCAATAAGGAATTGACCCTAATAATTCAAGAAAAATCAATATTCATGAATGAATTCCATTGGTTTTGATACTTAAAATTAAATACTATTTTTAGTAAAGTTATTTGTAGGATATCCAATAATACCGTAATAAGATTTATCAAAGATATCGAAATAACATACACATGGATCCTATTTTCTATTTCTCTGTGATGAGTGTAACTTTCTTCTTATTTATTTTGGAAATATATTTTGCATTTAAATTAATTAAAATTCAACAAAACTATCCAATGAAAGGACCACGTATTTTTCTACTTGCAACCATAATTGGTTCACTCTCTTCATTGATGCAATTAATTTATAGAACACTACATCCAAATGCAATTGAGATTAGCGAGACTGGATCAAATGACATAATTTTAGGTATTATCTCAGCATATTTTGTATTGGTTTTCCTAAATTATTACGAAGAATCACACTTAGACGCTTCTAAAATGATTATTACTACAATTTTAGGATTAATAACCATATTTTCTACAAATGAAGATATAATAGCAATATTGTTTGAAATCAATGTGTTATTGGGTATTGCCACTTCTTTATCTGTTATGTTTTTTTTCTTGTATATTTTAATTGTAGGAAGAAACACAATTAAACGAATGATGGAATATGCTACCTCAGAACAGAAAAAGTCAATTAATTTGGTAAAATGGTACATTTATCTTAGCTTTGGTGGAGTAACCATTGTTTATTTTACTGCGAATATGATAACATCGGTGCAATCTCAATATAATACATTTTCTGCATTTTGGACAGCTATCATGCCTCAGATAATGATTATCTTTGCAAACATGTGCTTCTATTTTGGTTATATTAAACCTGGAAATCCTGCATCTTTCCAACCTCAACGAATTGACAAATTTGTTTTGATATCAGAAGCAGGTCTCCCAATATATACATTTGATGTAGAAAAAGATGTGAAAGGAATAGATGATGCTCTACTATCTGGTGCAATTACAGCAATTGCTGCTGTTCTGAGGGAAGCTACAAATATCGTGGGAGAATTAAAAACTATTGAAATCGGCTCACAATCTATTTTATTGCGAAAAAAAGGCGATTTAACTGGAGTACTATTCTCATATCTTCCAACTCAGTTTTTAAGGCAAGCAGTATCTCTCTTAATGGATAAACTAACAGCCATATTAGATTCGGTTGATTATACGTCATTAACAACAGATCAATTAAATGAAATAGAACAATTAATTAAAAACACCCTTGGATATTAAAAAGATGCGAAATATTAAATTTAGAAATAGAGATTTATTTTATAGCTATGAAATATAAGTTTATAGATTTACTTTACAAACTGGACATGTACCTCTGATTTTCTTCCATTCCAGTATTTCTCGCTCATGAAATCGATGATTATTACTACAATTATAGGTCTTTCTTCCTTTGGTTAATGGTCGTCGACATAATAAACAAGATGTATCTAAATTACATCCAGGACAACTACTGGGAACACTAGCAGGATCACTACCCCAATTGGTAGAACATTGTTCACATATCAAATCTGCATGAATCAACTTTATACCAATTTCTTTTTGGGTTTCTTCTGTTATCTGTCTATCTATGGTAATCTCAGATTTCACATAACCAGACAATATTTTCAATTCATGGCTGGTATTGTAATCAAAAATCTTGCCATCAGGAGAATAATATACTATTTCTACTTTTAATGAACCTTGTCCTTCATCAACCCCTAATAATTCCAAGGGTATCTCGTATTCTCCCTTTGATTTGAGAGTAATATACAATTGAGTTTTTCCTGTTAAAGTCACCTTTTCTCCTCTAAATGTAACAGAAATATATCCTTCACCGAATCCTATATTTTCTACTACCACCAACACATGACTTTTACCTGCATATGCTAATTCTTCAGGTGCATATATGGAGGCTGTAACCACTGGATCATGAGATAGTACGCGATAATTTAGAGCTGCCGTGTCTATAGAATCCAATTGGAAGCTTTGTTCTTTTGGTATATCAAATTCTGAAAAATTATCAGGTAGATTAAGTTTCAAATTAATTGACCATTGAATTGCATACTCACCAAATGTAGATGATGGTAGTTCTAGTCTGAATGACTGATCTTCTCCAGGATTAATAACAAAACCGTCAATATTGGCCAACTTACCTTCCTCAACAATTTGCCATTCTGAATCCGTCTTCCAGGGATATCCAGGTACTGCATTAACTGATTGGTCTACCGGGGATAGGTGATGATTCACCTTGTAAGAACAAGAAACTAGTTCTAGGTTATATCTTAGTATATTGGATATTTTCAAATTTCCCTCTATTGTTTCTCCCTGAATACTTTTGGATGGATATGTAAAGATTGCAAATTTAGACCAACTCCATTCGGTTAATTGTATTGGTTTTCCTTTTAATACGAAATCTTCATCTAATAGGTACCAAGTATGCCCATCTCCAATTATAATTGAATAAAGAGGAGTGAATGTCGTTTTTTGAAAATTTGGATCTATAAATGCTTGAATACTCAAATTTATTGTCTCATTACTGGAAATACTAAACTTGTGTTTTTCTAAACTATACAACTCATGCTTGTATATTTTTAATTGTTTTGTGTTTAATTCATCTCTATGTAACTCAAATCTTACACCCAAGATATTTTTGTTCTCGGGATCATTATTGGTTAATGATATTGCCCAGTTAAATATTTGTCCACCAATTAAATGATCTGATGAGCTCGGAGAAAATGCCTCTTTAATGACAAGGGAATTTAGTTTTTTAATTTTTGCCTCCTCATTTGAAAATTTTTGTAATAAAAGTGGAATGATTTTGGATTTATACAGCTTTTGTAATGATTTAATTGCAGGTAAGGGTTTTTCTTTGAATAATTGTTTTTTATTATATTGATTAAGAATTCGGTTAATCCGAATTATTCTTGATGCCTTCAGCACCTCAAATGTATCATATTGATAAATCAATTCATTGATAATTTCAGGTATTTTCATAAACTGAAGAGTTAAATCATTTAGTTGTGTTTTAAATAACATCTGCTCTTTCTGAAGGTCTTCTCTCCAAGTAATAAATTTCTGAGTATCTTCTTTATTGTATTTTTTTAATACAAGTTTCCGTTTTAATCCAAATATCGGAATTGGAGTCATAGGTGAAAATAGGAGGAGGAAAAACCCATGAAACAATAATATTGCAATGATTTCAATTAAGGCATACCCAATGGAAAAATCAAATAAAATAAATAAAACAGGTATTGGATACAGGACAGAAATTTGATTGACTAGGATCAATCCAATCAGCGAAATCATTAAATAATAGGTCAGTTTAAAGACTAGATATCTTATAGATCTTACAGGAAATACAAAAGTAGGTTTAGGAGGAGCTGAAAAATCAAATAGCTTGATAGTTTGTTGTTTAGCATCCAAGATAATATTTTGAACAATTGTCTTTAATTCTTTAATAGGTGTAGCTTCTATTGTTGATGAGTTGTATGCTAATTCTATATTTGTAATTCGATCGTAAATCAAACTATCTTTTCTTGATTTGTTATAAATCCACTGGTTTAAACTATGTATTGTATGTACCCTTAATATTGCAAGTAAAGAGAAAATAATGATTACACAAATCAAGACCAATACACCATAAATAAAATAATCATTTAACCAAGAAGACAATGAATAAACTTTGTTTGTATCAAACCCATCAACAATACCATCACCATCTGTATCAGCATCATTGGGATCTAATTCTAATTGATATTCCTCTGCATTAGTTAATCCATCAGAATCAGGATCTAAAAGTGCATCATTATTTAAAGGATCTAGTGAATTGGCTACTTCCCAACCATCAGGCATGCCATCAGCATCACTATCAGGATTGGATGGAGTAGTTCCTTGTGTAAATTCATCCAAGTTATTTAATCCATCTGTATCCATATCTAAATTTCCATCATCAATTAATGGATCAAGTGAATTATCTACTTCCCAACCATCAGGCATACCATCATCATCTGTATCAGAATTACTTGGATCTGTACCTTCTAAATATTCTTCTGTATTACTTAGACCATCAACATCTCTATCAAGTATTCCATCACCACTAAGTGGATTAAATTCATGCAATATTTCCCATCCATCAGGCATACCATCATAATCAGTATCAGAATTATTAGGATCTGTATCATGATTATAT
>JAOUKW010000502.1 GCA_029882335.1 Candidatus Heimdallarchaeota archaeon
TGTCTTATATTTTTTTGATCTGTCCAATCAATTGTAACCTTATAATAATAATCAGATTTACTCTCTATATAATCATATTTTGGAACATTCTGAGTTGAGATAATAAATATTTCAACATTGATTTCTTTTTCTAGTTTATTAATTACCGTGTTTATCTTATTTTTATCTATATTTACAGAATAACCAAACTGAGAAATGGCATCTCGTATCATTCTCTCAACGGTAGTAATTTGATTTGGATTATCCCAAATCATATCAATAATAAGAAAACAATCCATTAAATCAATATAATCTCTTCCATTTATTGAGGAGGATGTTTTTAAAACCTTAACTATTTTTTTCCAGCGTCGATCAGATACATAGATTCTATTTTCAGGATTTTCATCTTGTTCAAAGTTATATTGTTGAAGTAAATATTTCACATGATGAATTAATTGAATTATCTCATCAGGGACTTTTACTTTATTAATATTGGACAACCATTCCTGATATTCTTCAATTGAAATTTTTAAATTCTTATCAACTTTATCCTTAAAAATATTTGATGTATTCTTTATCATTGTTGCAAAAGAATCTTTATTTTCTATGTTTTCAACCAGTTGACGTACAATAAATCTATCCCATAAAGCTTCTAAACCTTGACCCTTAGCAGGAAGTTCATTTGATGCGGCAATTACTCCATACAATGGTACTTTGATTTCTTGATCTCCATTTCTATATATTTTTTCATTAATTATCGTGAGTAATGTATTTTGGATCGATGGACCAGCCTTCCAAATTTCATCTAGAAAGGCAACATTTGCTCCAGGAAGATAATGTTCTATTTTTCTCTCAAGTTTATCCTCATCTCGAAGCTTTGCAATGGAAATGGGACCAAATATTTCTTCAGGAGTGGAAAATCTATTCATCAAGTACTCAAAAGATTTTGCATCTCTAAACGCAAATTTTAACCTTCTCGCGATGAGAGATTTAGCAACTCCTGGGGGACCAAGAAAGAAAACTGACTCTCCAGTCATGAATGCCAGAAATGCTTTGTATATATGATCTTTCCTCTCATAGAGGTCTTCATTTAATGTTTGTAATATTTTTTCAAATCTTTGTCTATTCATACTCAACCCTTTTTGTCTTGGTTTAATAATTTTTATATTATATTATTCTGATTTATAGAAATCACAACAATAACACATCCTCTTCCTCAAATAACTCTCTTAAATAAGATAAATCATCTTTTGATAAAAAACCAGTGTAATATAGATCATCACTATTAAAATTAAATTCCAAATTTAGTACGTTATCATAATTTATTTGTTTATATCTATCTGAAAGAAATCTAATTTGCTTATCTGGATTATCAAACCAAGTTCTTGAATAGGATGGATTATTTTGTTTAAAACGTCCTGAAATTAAAATATCAATATGTTCAAGAATGTTTATAATATGAGGATTAAAATCATTTTCAATTTCTTGAATGGTATACCCAGTAAAAAGTACTATTGAATAATTATCATTCTTAACTCGTTGAATGATATCGTATACTGCCTTAGATTGTTGAAGAGGCTCACCTCCAGAGAATGTTATCCCTTCACAATTATACTTAATTAATAACTTTTTAACTAGATTATAAAATACTTCTGTATTAATTATATTTTTTGGAATGTGAGGAATTTGTTCTTCATTAAAACAACCTTTACAATTTAATGTACAACCCTGAACCCAGATAACAATTCTTCGACCGGGTCCATTTACATCTGAAGAAAATCGGATACTACTTATATTAATATTCATAATTCATCAATCTCAAAATTTATTTTGTCATTAGCTATAGAAATTTTGATAAATCTCTCTTCATTTAGTCTTGACTTATTTGCAAATATAAATTCAGAAAGAGGATTAATTAGTAATTTTTCAGCTACATTTAAAATACCTCTTCCACCATATTTTGGATCAGAACTATTAACAACCCATGTAAGGATTGATTTATCAAAGTCCAATCGAGTTCCATATTTCTCTCTTACAAAATTTCGTAGAGGATCTAACTTTTTATCCAATATCATTCCTTTTATCGTACTATCTGTAATATTATTAAATATTACCAGATTCTCTCCTATTCGATTTAGTATTTCAGGTCTACCTAAGGTATCGATAAAATGAGATTCGATTGTTGACCGATAATGTTCTTCTCGATTTTCTACTTTAGCAGATGCTTCTTTAGTCGCACCTAAGTTAGAGGTAAATATTATTAATGTCTCTGAAAAGAATGCAGTTTCACCTCTACCATCAGTCAATCTACCATCTTCTAATATTCCTAAAAATATATCAAAAATTCTTGGGTGAGCTTTTTCAATTTCATCAAATAATATAACAGAAAATGGTTTTTCCATGACTGCATTAGTCAATTGTCCGCCATTTTCAAATCCTACATATCCTGGTGGGGCACCAATTAATCTCTGATCTGCTTCTTCTTGTTTGAATTCACTCATATCAAATCTGATAAATGCCGATTCATCACCAAATAAAAATTTAGCAATACCTTTTGCAAGTTCTGTTTTTCCAACTCCCGTTGGTCCTGAAAAAAATAAAGATCCTTTTGGTTTAGTTCTTTTTGCTGAATGTTGTAATCCTGAAATTCCTAAACTGGCTTTGATTATTGTTGTAACCACATGATTAATCGCATTTTCTTGACCTATTACTCTTGAATTTAATTCTTCTTTCAATCTCTTTAATTT
>JAOUKW010000114.1 GCA_029882335.1 Candidatus Heimdallarchaeota archaeon
TTCATACTAGTGTACCAAATTATGAGGATATAAAACCAAATCGATTAAAAGAAATAATTGATGCAATTATTGATTCGATGACTCTTGGAGTATTTGATACTGTGAAGAATGAAATAGGTCAAGAAAATAGACAAGAGGAGTTATTCATTGGAATTACTTCACCCTTAGGAATAATAGTAGATTTATACTTAGATTATGTTTTTCAATTAAAATTTTTATTACTTATTTCAAGTATTCCCCTTATTTATATTGCATTTATGTTGATATATTTTTCCAATATTATCACAAATAAAAAAAGAAGAAATATTAAAGATAAAAATGACTATAAGGGAGCTCCAGAAATATATTACAAATTAAATATTTTTATTGAAATTCTAATAATATCTATTTGGTCTTCGTTTATTGGATTTTGGTTATCTATTAAATCATCTAATATCTTTCTATCCGAAGTACCATTTATTGGTTTTTCCGTGGATACAATCCCAGTAAAAATACCAAATTGGCTAATTTGGAAATTACCAATTATTTGTTTATTATTACTACTGCAAATAGCTATTCTTAATGATCGAAATCTATTAAACTCAAAGAACATGAAGAAATTAAGTAATAATGTTTTTGGAAGAATAAATATTGGATCTTTAGTTGTGATAGTAATCATCATTTATTGGATATTCATTTTAAATATAAAAATTATAAGCTATAAAGATTTGATTTACAAAGAAATAGGATTAATTTTAATTATTGCTTTAATTCTATACTTACCTTTTTCTTATTCAAATGAAATATTTTTTAATATATTACGTATTATTTCTCGTTTTTTCAATAATAAACTTGTTTTGTTGAGTTTTCATAATTTGAGAAATAACAAAAAATTCACCAAACACCTGCTAACAATAATTTTCTCTGCATTTCTATTTACAAATACTATATTGATCTATTACACATCTGTAATTAATTATGAAGAGGAAATTAATCTATATAACTTAGGTACAGAAATATTCATTGATGGAGTTGAACCTTCTAGATCAGATGTCATTAGTCAGATACAAATACCTGGAATTGATTCGTATAGTATAATAACATATTATAGAGTAACAACACGAGATTACAATCCGTCATCAAGTGATAATGATTTATCTTATACTATAATGGGAATTGATCCAAAAACATTTACTGCTAGTGCATATTGGAGAGATGATTTTTCTAGCTATACTTTAAATCAACTTTCTGATGCAATAAGTGATAATGTATCAATTGCATTACATGAAGATATATTAGATTTTTACAACATAAAAGTAGGTGATGAATTTAATATGAGATATTCCATTGAAGGTGGATTATCAACGAATATATCAGTTTCAGGTAGTTATAAATACTTCCCTAGATTATTATTAAATTTACCTAAAGAAAATGAAGTAGGTAATTTGTATTTTGATGAAATCACCTTGTTAATGAGTAAGCAAAAAGCGCAAAGAATTTCTGAACAACTAGGGGCTAAAAATAGATACGGTATTTATGTAAAAGTTAATGATAAGGATAATATAATGGAAATAAAGAATAAATTAATTGAAATTTTCTCTGTGGATACAACAATTTCAGTATATAGCTATCAAGATAATGAAATTAATATTCTATCAAATGAAAACACTGATAATGAAAATGTATTTGATGAATCACAACATCCGTATAAAAATGCCTTAAATAAATACGATACCCGCTTATTTCTATCAAGCATTATTAGTATAGTATTTCTATCATTAATCATAGTATTGGTTGCACTACTCTATTATTCAATTATTATTAATTTAGAAAGAAATAAGGAATTTGGTATTTATCGATCGGTAGGAATGATTAGAAACCAAATATTCAGTCTTATTAATTTTGAGATGATGTTAATTTTGATTATTAGTTTAAGCTTTAGTTTGATATTATCTGTATTTATATCAAATATACTTATTTTCTTAACTCTCCTAAATAAAGAGATCTTAATTTTACCAATTAAACTATTAATACCTTATAAAACAATTTTATTTAATGGATTAGTAATAGTAGCTTTTATGATTTGTTCAATATTACCATCCATTCGCCGTATATCTAAAAGTACAACAAATAGTATTTTGAGAATGGATTAAAATTTCAAAATTGATAAAAATTTTAGTTTCAAATGAATTTTATTTTTGCCCAACACTAAACATTCATTTATCTACAATTTAAACATCATCAAGTGACAAAAGATTCGATTGATTTCAAAGATGTTCTTGAGCAATTAACTCTTGTAGCAAAAGAAGATGGAAAAGTTACAAGTGAAGAAGAAGATTTTCTTGAAAAACTTAGACAGGATATAGAAAAATATGAAAAATCAGTTAAACAAGCAAAAGAAGATGATTTTATTTCAGATGACGAATTCCATGATTTGGTGCTTGTTAGAGATCAAATATTAGCCAATGCAATCAATCATGAAAGTAGATCGGAGGATATTAATAATTTAATTAAAAAATTATATGATCTAATAAATCAAATTATTATCCCTGGGATGGCAGAAGATGAATTAATTGATGATGAGGATTAATTATTAAAGATGAAATAAAATAAAAAAATTTGCATCTTCAATTCAGTACAAATCATAGACATTTAAGGGAAGTATTTTTTAAAATGGTATAGATGACTGGATATCATGGTAAGTTACTTCAAGTAAATTTAAATTCAAATAACATCTCTGATTTTGTTTATCCAGAGAGTTGGAAAGATGATTATATTGGAGGAAGGGGATTTGCAGTTAAAATATTATGGGATCAATTACCAAAAGGAGTAGATCCTTTATCTCCTGAAAACATCTTGATTTTTTCAATCGGACCATTATCAGGTTTAACACTACCTAGTAGTAGTAAGATGGTAGTTGCGGCAAAAAGTCCATTAACTGGAGGATATGGAGATGGTAATTTAGGAACAAGAGCCTCACCAATGTTGAAAAAAGCAGGATATGATGGTATAATAGTTACTGGTAAAGCTGAATATCCAGTATATTTATTGATAAATAATAACAACATAAGTTTGGAAGATGCAAGAAACTTGTGGGGTAAAGGGACTTATGACACAGAAGCAGCTTTAGAGAAGTTATACGGTAAAAAAGCAGGTTTTCTTACCATTGGACAAGGAGGAGAGAATTTAGTAAAATATGCAACCATTAGAAGTCAAGAAGGAAGATCGGGTGGTAGACCGGGTATTGGAGCTGTAATGGGTTCAAAAAACCTAAAAGCAGTTGTCGTTTTAGGCAATCAACAATTACCTATTGTAGATCCTGAAGGTGTTAAAAAATTAGGTAAAGAAGGTTACAGAACCATTAAGAAAGCAGGAATGTATGAACATTGGATGGCACAAGGAACTACAATGGTTCTTGAATGGTGTCATGAAACATCAACATTACCTACACTAAATTTCCAACAAGGTCAATTTAGTGGATTTAAAAATTTGGACGGAAATGAACTAGCTAGAGTTAAAACAACACAATTTGGATGTCCTAGATGTAATATGCAATGTGGTATGGTAATTAAGGATGAGGCAGGAAAGGATTCTGAATTAGATTATGAAAATATTGGAATGCTAGGACCGAATCTAGGAATTGATGATCTTAAGAAAGTTGGAGTATTAAATTGGCTTGCAGATGATTATGGTTTAGATACTATTTCACTAGGAAGTGTACTAGGTATGATGGGTGAGGCATCTCAACATAATATCTTATCGGAAAAAGTCAATTGGGGTGATTTCGATAAGTTTAAGGAATTGGTAACCAGAATTTCTTTTAGATCAGATGAATTAGGAAATCTCTTGGCCGAAGGAACAAAACGGATGGCAGATCACTGGGGAGGAGATGCAATTAATTGGGCGATCCAAGTAAAGGGATTAGAATGTTCTGCATATAATTCATTTTCAATTCCTGGAATGGCTCTTTCATTTGCTACATCACCAATTGGTGCTCATCATAAGGATGCATGGGTTATAAGCTATGAGATTAATGAGACAAACAGAGATTCCTATGAAATATTAAAAGCTGAGAAAGTAATTGAATTACAAAGAATTAGAGGTGGTATGTTTGAATCCCTGACTACATGTAGATTTCCTTGGATCGAATTAGGATATTCATTGGATAATTATCCTAAATTTCTGCATCAAGTCACTGGTAATAGTAATTGGGATTTAAATCAAGTTTTTAAAGTTGCAGATCGAATTTATTCATTAATTAGAAGTTTTTGGGTAAGAGAATTCCATTCAGAGGGAATTGAATGGAATAAAAATTTTGACTATCCACCTGCCAAATGGTTTAATGAAGAACTTGCAGGAGATGGACCATATAAAGGAGCAAAACTTGATCGAACCAAATATGATCAATTACTTATGGAGTATTATAATTTAAGAGGTTGGAATGAAAATGGAATACCAAAATCAGAAACACTTGCAAAACTTGATTTAGTTGATGTAGATAATTATCTAAAAACATTGATATAACTCATTGTGATTTATTCAATCTTCTATTGAAAGGTTATTATCTTTAAATCCTGAACTTTCTATAGTGGCAATTGTAAGATTAATTGGATATTTTAGTTCTATTGCAGGTTATTCTGAGAAGGAATTTATTATAGACCAACCCATAAAAGTAAGAGACATTGTGAATTTCCCAAATATACCTGAAGAGAGGATAATTGTACTAATTAACGAGAAAGGAGCTAATTTAGATAGTATTATTAACTCTACAGATTATGTAAAAATATTTCCAGTTATCGGTGGAGGTTAATCATGGATGTCCATAGTAATAGCTGAAATAAAGTTAAACATTTCTTGGAGAGTCTTGTTTGATAAAATCCCAGTATAATATGGAATGCTCTTTTCTAATAGACTATTTATAATACGTTGTAATAATTCTTCATCACTTGAAGTCGATCCTTTTATTATTACTACCCATTGATAACTTGATATAGTTTGGAAGATATCTAGTTGATTTTCAGTAGCATCATTTATATCAAGAATAATACCTTTATTTGCATGTTCCAATATGCCTGAAACATTTTGATTTATAAATGGACCTACAGAAATATGTAGTCGATCAGCATGAAGGGTAGTTTTATCTTTAAAGGAGGTGGCAACTAATCTATAATTCTCCTCCATACTTCTATTTGTTGCTTGTTCAAACATTTTAGAAATTATTCTTTGTATGAACTTTCTAAATTGAATATTTGAAGTATATGCATCAATTTGGATTGTAGTACCCTTTTCTCTATTGATATCATTGAAATTTTGTGCAACTTTTTCGATTAACACTTCCATTTCATTGAAATTGATCGGAATTGCAATTGCAGTCCGAACACTCCCATTTTTATCAATATCACATACTAAAGTATGTAATCCGTGAATTAAACTTCTTTTTGCAACTCCAGATTGCTCTGTAATATTATTTAAATCAAAACTAAACCAGTAAGATTGTTTACATTCAGGACAATAAACTTGTATATTTTTAATTGACATTGATCTATAAAAACTATAAAGATGATTATAAATAAAGTCTAGTATCTTTTAATACAAATAAATTTAAAGTTTTACAAAATCTATAATTTTTTTTAATTATTCTAAGTACTCATACACTAAATTTCCATCAATAAAAGTTTTAATTGCTTTAGCTCTTACATCCATTGGGTCATCATCCCATATTACAAAATCAGCATCCTTTCCAATTTTCAAACTACCAACTCTATCATCTACACCAAGAACCTTTGCTGGATTAATTGTTATTGTTTCTAATGCACTCTCAACTGGCAAACCCTCTCTAGTTGCAATTATCATTGATTCTCTTAACATATAAATTGGAATAACAGGAGCATCTGTAGTCAAAGAAACTTGTACACCATACTTCATCATTATACCAGGAGTTTTCAATGATCTATCTTTTAATTCTCTTTTTGATCTTGAAGTCATTAATGGTCCTACGACTACAGGAAATCCTCTACTTGCAATATATTCACCAATTTTTGCAGACTCGGTCGCATGATCTATTACCAATTTAAAACCAAATTCATCAGCTAATCTAATTGCAGTTCGTATATCATCAGCACGATGTGAATGACATCTCACGGGGATTTCACGGGACAATATTTTTAACAATATATCAAGGGTCATATCAAATTTTGGTTCTTTGATAAATGCACGTTCTTCTTCTGGCTTTATATTTTCCTTTTTGATTTTTTGCTGATACTCTAACCAATCTACGCGATAGTCCATTGCTTTATAAAATGCTTGTCTGATCAAAAAAGCACTGGCCATTCGGGTCGATGGACTTTTCTTCATCTCCTTATACACTCTTCGAGGATTTTCACCTAATGCAAATTTTACACCTGCAGGAGATTTTACAACCATATCATCAATCATTATACCATAACTTTTGATGCAAACAGCTTGACCACCAATTAAATTGCCACTTCCTGGCAATATACCCATTGTAGTAACACCACCCTTCCTAGCATCATCAAAACCAATATCCTCAGGTAATATCGCGTCTAATGCTCTTAATTGAGGCGTAATGGGATCTGTAGTTTCATTTCCATCACCATAACCCATTCCAGCACCTTCTTCAAATAAGCCCACATGTGAATGAGGATCAATTAAACCAGGTGTGATATACGTTCCAGAACAATCAATAATTTGTGCTTCATCAATTGAAATTGAACTATCTCCAATATTAGAAATTTTCCCATTTTCTATTATCATTATACCATTTTCGATGATACTTCCCTCAACAGGGATTATTGTTGCACCTTTGAAAGCAACTTTCATACCATTCGTATTTTATGGTGCTTAAATTGTTTTACTAATTTTGAGAAGATTGTTGATTAATTAGATTTATTCTTTATACTGTTTTTAATATCTTCATAATATTTCAAAGATTCAGGATTTCTAAGTGCATCTTTATTGGTAATTTCTCTTTCATGAAAAATATTTGTTATGGCAGATTCAACTTTCTTTCCACTAAAAGTATATGGAATATCATAAACCTGAACTATGATGTGTGGTACATGACGCGGAGAAGCCTTAATTTTTAAGTCATTAATTATTTTTTGTTTAAGTTCTTCGTTTAAAGTACTCTCTTCTGATAATTGCACAAATAGTATGATTTCCTGTTCACTCTTCCAATTTAATCCAATAACCAAACTATCAGTTATTTCCGGAAAATTTTCAACTATACTATAAATTTCTGATGTCCCTATTCGCACTCCTGATGGTTTTAATGTAGAATCAGAACGTCCTAGAAAAGTAACACCTCCCCGTTTAGAATTTATTATAATGTAATCCCCATGTCTCCAAACCTTTTTCTTATTATAATAATTAAAATATGCATTGGAATATTTATCCCCGTTGTTATCATTCCAAAAATATATTGGCATGGAAGGTGATGGTTTTTCACAAACTAGTTCTCCTTCTTCATCTATTATTGATTCTCCATTCTCATCATAAGCCATTACTTTCATACCAAGAGACCTTGCTTGTAATTCTCCAGAGAACACTGGTAAAGTAGGTACACCCGCTGCAAAACAACCATTTATATCAGTACCACCGGATATTGAATTAAGGTGGAGATCTACTTTTATTTTTTCATACACATAATGAAAACCTTCATCAGACAAAGTAGAACCTGTTTGAGAAATCCCTTTAAGAGATTTAAGATCAAATGTTGTTGAAGGATCAGCATTTAAATTTTTTAAATAATGTATATAACTAGCACTACAACCAAAAACGGAAATTTTTAGTTCATCAATAAACTCAAATGCTCTTTTCCAATCGGGATACAATGGATTTCCATCATATAGAACAAGTGTTGCCCCAGTAGTTAAGCCTGATATTAACCAATTCCACATCATCCAGGATGGACTTGTTAAATAAAAGAGGATGTCTTCTCTTTTCATATTTGTGTGTAAAACGTGTTCTTTTAGATGATTTAGTAATACACCACCAGTAGATTGTACCATACATTTTGGTTTACCAGTCGTACCTGATGAGAACATTATATATAAAGGATGACTAAATGAAACTTGATTAAAGGTTAGTTCTTCTGATGGTGATAAAAACTCATCAAATAAAATTGAATTTTGTATTGAATTCATTTTTTCCTCATCAATTATTTTAGAAGTAAAGGGAAAAATGACTACTTTCTCTAAAGAAGATATCCCTTTACAAACAGTTTTAATCTTATCAAATTGGTCAAACCTACTTCCTTTATACCAGTAACCGTCAACTGAAAATAATACTTTGGGTTTGATCTGACCTAATCGATCTAGAGCTGCAGATGCACCAAGCTCTGCACCACAAGAAGACCATACTGCACCTATACTAGTAGCTGCCAACATAGCAATTACAGTTTCTATAATATTTGGCATGTATGCGACAATTCTATCTCCAGATTTTATCCCTAAATCAATGAGTGCATTGGATAATCGTCCAACTTTATTCCTAAGTTCACTATAAGTAATTGATATGGTATTGTTTAATTCATCTTTAGAAATTAATGCAACACGGTCATCATTAAATCTAAGTAAATTTTCTGCAAAATTAAGTTCTGCACCAACAAACCACTTTGTTGCTGGAGGGAATTGATCTAAATCAGAAACAATTTCTGTTGGTTGCTTTGAAAATTTAATATCAGTGAAATGAGCTAATAATTCCCAAAAAGTAGAAATATTTTCAATTGACCAATCATAGAGTTCATTATAATCAGAAACTGCTAATTCCAATTTGCTATTGACAAACTTAATAAATTTTGTTATATTCGCGTTGTCGATTAATTCTTGAGAGGGAGTCCATAACAATTTTGACATATATTCAATTATACCCTTCTTTAGTCAAATATTAAATATTTCTATAACAGATATTGAGTATGACTTATTATCGAGTAAATTCTAAGGTATATCAAAATATAAGTAAAGAAGATAGATACCTCAACACTTCATTATCTGTCCTACCAACAGATACTAATCCATGATCTTTTAGAACAACACTATGATTGTCATTTAATAAATTCGTTACCATTTCTCCCACCTCAAAAGTGCCATAGGGAAGATATTTTTCAGATGAGGGTATAGAAAGTTGGTTTAGCAAATTTATTGGAGGATGGGTATGTACAATCCAATTAATATCTGGAAATCTCAAATATATTTTTCCGTGGAGAGGTGTTTCAGAACTTGGGAGAATATCACCATAATACCTAACCACTTCATCTTGAATCGAAGTAACTATGGCAAATTCGTTTATATTATCAATGATCTGTAAATTTATAGCGGTACCAGTAATTACAAAATAATTAGTTGATTCAATACGATATGAAACATTTCCTGAATTATTCTGAAAATAGTGGTGTGGTATAGATTGGATTAAATTAATAATTGATCTTTGTTGATTTTGAATATTATAAAGTTCTACACCATCTCGCATTGAACCCAAACAAGTTGATATATATCTTACTCCAACATATTCTTCAGGCATATCTTTATTTTTTCTTTAAACTAGATAACAATTAAGATTTATCATATTCACAAACATAATTATTTTAGTTGTTTTCTTATAAATTAAAATATGAAAGTTAAAATGAAGAATGGAAGTATAAATACAAAAACAGTTGAATTAATAAAGATCAATAATATCTATTCGTTGAAGCTAATAGATCAAACAAAACTTCCACATACATTGAAATATTTTACGACTTCCTCTTATATTCAAGGTATTACGGCTATAAAGGAAATGATAGTTAGAGGTGCACCAGCAATTGGTTGTACTGGAGTAATTACTCTCATATTAGGAATTCAAGAATTAGTATTGAACCAAGAATTTAGTATTCCAAGAATATTAGAAATCAAAAAAAACATCATTGAAGCAAGACCTACGGCAAAAGACTTAGAAAGTTTTGTAGAACGATTCATCGCTCAAATAAATTTGAACGTAATCAATATGGAAGAATATGTTAAAATTGCAAATGATCTGATTGGTGAAAGTGAAAATGAATGTATGTTAATTGGCCAACAATCCAAACACCTTATTTCAGAAAATATGGGTATCTTGACCCATTGTAATGCAGGAGCTTTAGCAACAGTTGATTTTGGTACTGCTTTGTCACCAATGAGATTTGCCAATAGTGAAAATATCAAATTTAAAGTATTTGTAAATGAAACACGACCTAGAATGCAAGGATTACTCACAGCTTGGGAACTATATAACGAGGACATTGATTTTGAATACATAGTTGATAATGCAGCTGGTTTTTATATGTATCTTGGAAAAATAAACTTAGTAATTGTCGGTTGTGATCGTGTTCTTAAAGATGGTTCTGTCGCTAACAAAATTGGTACTTTAGAAAAAGCTGTTCTTGCAAAAGCCTTTGGCATACCATTTTACGTAGCGATGCCATGGTCTACATTTGAACCAAATTTAGAAAATGCCTCTCAAATACCAATAGAATATAGGAATACGAAGGAAATTAAAACAATTGGGAATTGTAATAATATAGTGCCTGATTTCTATCCAACTTCTAATCCTGCTTTTGATATCACCCCACCAGAGTATATAACAGGTTTCATAACAAAAGATGGAATTATTCAGGATCACGAATTGTATGATAAGTTTTTAAAACTAAATTATAAAACATCTTGAGAATTCCCAGCATTTTCTAACATTAATTTTCTTACCACGGTAATTGGAGGAGAACCATAAGATAATAATCGATCATGGAATTCCTTTATTGAATAATCTTCTCCTTTTTCTTTTTGATAATCATCTCTAAGTTTCATTATCATAAGTTTACCAAGTGTGTAATTTA
>JAOUKW010000503.1 GCA_029882335.1 Candidatus Heimdallarchaeota archaeon
CATCACTGAAGGCCAGGTCTACGTAGATCGGGCACTCTCACGAAAGGGTGTCTTTCCACCTATAAATCCACTTCCATCGCTTTCTAGATTGATGAAAGAAGCCATAGGAAAGGGTTCTACAAGGGAAGATCACAGTGGGCTTCAAGCACAGCTGTATGCGGCTTATGCAAAGGGTAGAGAAATCCGTGATTTAGTTGCTGTTGTTGGTGAAGAATCATTAACAGAAGAAGACGGACTGTATTTGAAGTTTGCAGAACAGTTTGAAAGTAGATTCTTAAATCAGGGTTATACCAATCGTTCAATCTTTGATACTCTTGATCTTGGTTGGGAATTATTATCTATCTTTGACAATCCATTACGTCAATTGAAGAGAATTGATGAGAAATTCATCAAGAAGTATCATCCAGAATTTAGAGACCCAAATGCAGATTACTCACGAGTAGATGCTTAATCATCATGATATTCATAGTAAGACTGATAATCCATTAATGAAGCAATATTTTTTTCAATTAATGTTTGAATTATTTTTGGAGGACCTATTAACTGAATATTATGGGTATCCGCCTTAATTTTGAAAATCGAATTTAAATCATCGTGCTGATTATTATATTCATTCAAGACTTGAATCATATCGTTTATTAGTGATACAACAGTTTCCATTTGATTTTTGTAACCTGTGAATATTTTTATTATATCTTGTTTATTTTTCCTTTTTGGAATGTGTCCAGCAATGTCATCTCCTTGTTTATAATAAGGAAGTCTTAGATATGCAACAAGTTCTTTTTCCACAATAACATTAATCATAATGTTATGACAACTTATATGAGCAATTGTTTTATCATCAAACTCAATATTTGAAGATGTACTAACGCTATAGTTACAATATTTCCATATTTTTATGATTTATTACCTGTATTATAATATATAGGCATTTTAGTATAAAAAGACGGAATCATTGAAATCAAATAGGATTTATACCTAGAATTACAGAAATATGATAAATAATTGCCTATTGTTTGGAGTAATAATGTTTTTATAATTAATATTTAATTTATATTTATGGTTTTAGGATTGGTAAATACAAAAGAAGAGTTGGAAATGTTAGAAGATATACTTTTAACCCTATCTGTGGCAAAAGGAGAGGGATTATTAGATATTTTTTTAGAAAATGATGCTCTTATTGAAAATGGTTGGGAACCACAAAAATATTATGACATAATTGAAAATTTACTTGATGCTGAAGTATTATTAATTTCTGAGATAAAAATTTTATGTTCAACATGTAATAGACCAATTTTGAAAGATTGGAGACGTTGCCCTATTGATGGAACAACAGTTACTTAATTTTATTATAATATAAAAAATAATATATCAATCTGTCTAATGATTCAATTTGCTTATCAACTAATATAGTTTCAAGTATCAAATGTAATATCCACTAATAATTAGCATTTTTTTAGTTCATTTTTATGAATTGTATTAAGTAATTAGTCGAAATCAAATTGAATTTGAATTAAAAGTAGACCGTATATCTGAATAAAGTAATAATTAGCATTTATTACAGATATAACTTTAATTTCCCAAATCAATAATAAAGAAAATTATTGATAGTATATTAGTATTTTGTACAAAATATCTTATCACAATTTATGATATCTTAACAATTGATTCAAGGATATTTTCAATTATTTTATTTCTTGTCATATTTATTAAAATACAAATTTATACATTCTAATTTAAACTACATTTTACAAATTTACTTACATATTTGTGGATTACAAAAACCAAATTTTATCAAATAATACCAAATCTAACAATATAATTGGTGACATCTTAACTGAAAGATGATTATTTAAATATATGAAAAATACTGTGTGGAATAAGATAAATGAGTGATAATGTTCCCATAAAAGTAAAATTAAATGGAAAAATTGTTCTAAGCGGACCTGAAATAACATATGGAGATGATAAATTAAAAATGAATTTCCAGAGGTGAGCTATTTTGTTTGGGATGATGGTGAAAAAGCATTCACCGAAATAATCAAATTTGAATCTAATAAGATGGATGTTCTTCCTGATGGTGTATTTACCCCAACAGATACACAATTCAAAGGGTATGCAATTGTAGAGTACAAAGATATTGTATCTCACTTTCTCCAACCAGAACTAATTTCTAACTTAATTGGTAATGATAAGAAAGGTTTTCTAAGATGGCAAACTTAAAGAGGTTGTCTTTATAGATGTTCCTTTTGCTCATTTCCAAATGGCTACAAAACATTTAAAGAATAAAAATTGGATATAATTGAAGAAGAATTAAAAATATTTCATAAAATAGGTGTTAAGGAAGTTGCTATTTTAGATCCAATATTTTTTAGAGACAAAGAAAGAGCAAAATTAATCCTTGATAAAATTAAACGAATATGTCCAGAAATACGCTTTGAAATTCAAACAAAATTTGAACATCTCAATGATGAATTGATTGGTATGATATCTGAATTAAATATCTATTTGGGATGTGGTGTTCAAACATCTGATCCATTTGTTCAGAAAGAAATTAAAAGACTGAATAATAATGAAAAGATGATAAAAAATATGAAATTGCTGGAAGAAAAGGGCATTAATTTTGAAGTTCATTTGATATACGGTCTACCTTATCAAGATATTCAATCATTACAAGCTGATTTTAAACTGCTAAATAAATATACTT
>JAOUKW010000505.1 GCA_029882335.1 Candidatus Heimdallarchaeota archaeon
CTAAACACAAATTATCATGACTTTCAATGTAATGAAAAATTTTCCATAATAAATATGTAAATGTGTATGTAAAATGCTTTAATAAAATCAGAAAACGATTAATAATAAAATAAATATAAGAAATATGTAATTTTTACTCTTTTTCCAAATCTATTTTATTGTATTAACAAATACTAAAATATAATTAACAAAAGATTGAAAGAAAAAGAAAAAAATAAATTTAAATAAAATATTAGTAAATAATTAATTAAACTATGATATACTGGAATAAATCTAATAAAATAATCAAAATCAATAATAAATTAAAATATAATTTAATAAAAAAAAGAAAACCAATAAAAAAAATTATATTATTATTAAAATAAATAAAATTAAAAAATCAATAATATATTTAATATAATAATCAATAATCTAATTATATATTACGATATCTATACTAACTAATGTATCAAAGTCTGAACTCAAGGAACGGGGACTTGCTGTTGAAGTGCGGGTCTGTTCGTGCATACTCTCATGCGCGCGCGAGCACCTGCATATGTAAGCGAATATTACTGTACACACACCATTCGATAATATCCGCATCGCAACAACAGTTTATTTCAAAATAATAAATTTTTCATCTAATTTGATGTCGCATTATTAAAATTGTTATATTATATAATTAGTGAATTAATAAAACTTTACCTTAATATAATTCTAACTCATATGATTTTACTCATTGGTCTTACAAAGATAATTTTTTTCTAACTGGTAATAATTTGAAAATAATTGCAATTAGTTCTGTCAATAATCTAACAAAAAAAAATTTAATTTGATTCACAACTCATCCATTATCACTAACATTTAATCTTTTACTATTTAAAATAGATATTCCCTTGAATAAAATTTCTATTGTTTGTTTCCATAATGTGGAAATGATGGTATTGTTATTGATCGTTATAAACAACTAATATACATTACTAATTTTGATTTTATACTACTGATTATGATAACATTTCTTTACGTTATTTTTTCACTTTAGCAAACTTGAAAAGTTTTTCAAATATTGAAATGTAAATATACTCTGGACCAAAATTTGAAGTTGATATTAATTGTCAATATTTTAAAGTTTGTAAATCTGCTTTTTTACTTATTTATTGAGGTTAATTTTTTACCAGTGTTGATATTACTCGAATATTTTTTGTGAAAATAATCAAGAAGCAAGTTATACTTTTTTATTTTTCTGTGACTTAGTAATATATTTTTTAACGGGTAAAATATGGTTGATTAATTATCGTATTAAGCCTAATACTGTGGGTTTAAAGTAGACTAGTCAATTTTAGTATATTGATGACGAGTTCATAGGGATGTGATGTTGTATATTTTTGCTATCAACCTCAATTGTGTATTGGTCGATTATATTTTCATTCCATTCATTCCAGTTGTTTTTACTGTTTTTGTGTTATGTCTTTAGGTTTCTTCCAGTATTATTGAAACAGTATTAGTTTTGCAATTAAATTCATGCTCAAAATCTTTTTCAAAATAGGATATTGCGAGCTACTTTGATTGAAATACTTTCCAAGCACGTAATATTGCAGAAAATTTTATTATAAAGATTTAGATAAATTTTTCCTAACCTTTTTGGAAGAATTGGTATGATGAGCCACCTTTCATGGAACATTTTATATATTGATTTAACAGAGTGAGGCATACGATGATATATAAAATGTATAAAATGTCATATTCAGAAATACCAGATCTGGATGAACGCGTATTAAAATTCAATGAAATATATGCAAAACACGATGTCACTGTTGTAGGTCAATGGTTTAATGCAGATAATAAGAAGGAAGCATATTTAATTACAGGTTACAAGGATAAGGATCATTATGATCGATTTGTTGCTGCAACCAAAAATGATGAAACATATCAAACTTTATCAAAAGAGTTGGGCAAAGATAGGGAATCGGTTGAATTGGTAAACCTTATTGCTTATAATAGTTAATAAAATAATTTTCGAAAAGTTATCAAATATACATCAAATTAGTAATACTCTAACAATTCAGATTGGTTTCTATAATTACTGTATTTTCACTGTTTCCATAGGTTATGTTATGTGTTCAATGTCTAATACCAATGTACTCTATCTGAATGACCATAGAGAAAGAAATGAAAGGATATACACTAAAAATGTTGCAAAGTAATAAATCATCTAATAAGGTACATTTTAGTGTCTGAAGGATTAAGTGTATGAATTCTTTGAATTAAATACTGTTTTGTGGGTTTCAAACTATCTTCCAGATTGACCAAGGAATATTAATATAACTATATTTCCCAATTTCTGGGGCCTTTTTTTCATTTCTTCCATTTTCATATTTAAGTCGTGTTCACAAAATATGACGGTGTTTTTGGGAAAAAAAAAATTAATATCTCATATCGATTGATGGTTGACCTCAATCCATTTTCGATTCAAGGCTTCCTCGATATATTCTCTAACATTTGACACTTATTCCAAAATTTTGTGTAATATTGGTTCAAATAAAATTGTAGACAATGAAATTATTGTGATAATAGAAGTAAACTAAGCAATCTCGGATATGATATTTGATTCAGTGCATTAGTTCATATAATGGTATTATTCCAACTCAATTTGTGTTGTGTCAAGGTGAATGGATGTTTTTTTCTTGATAGATTGCTATTTCAT
>JAOUKW010000504.1 GCA_029882335.1 Candidatus Heimdallarchaeota archaeon
ATTGTTAGATATAGTAGCAATGAGTAAAAAATCGGGTAGGTCTTTAAATCCTAATTTTCATGATGGATTAAAAATTCAAAAAGTAATAGAGGCTATACAGAATTCCAACAAAAAGAAAAGATGGATTTCGTTGGATTTATAAAATATTTAAGTATTTAATCAGTTAATTAAATACATTGAAAGAATTTATATTAATGAAATATTAACTTGTATTGAAAAAAGCAATTAAATACTGAAATTAAATAAATTATTTGTGGATAACACAATTAAAGTTGCTGCTATTCAGATATCACCTGTATTCTTAAATGCGAAGAAAACATGGGATAAATTAAAACAATTTATCATGGAAGCAAAAGAACATGGTGCTGAAATTATTACTTGGGGTGAAACTTTAATTCCAGGATATCCTGTTTGGTTATCTAGGACCAATGGTGCTTCATTTGATGATGAGCAACAGAAAAAAGCCTATGCCAAATATTATAAAGAATCTCTGGAAATTGATGGATATATCATCAAAGATATGATCGAACTATCCAAGAAGCTTAATATTATGCTGATTGGTGGTATTGCTGAAAAATCTTCAGGATCAATCTATTGTACATTAATAACAATAGAAAATGGAGTATTGTTGGGTAGACATAGAAAAGTTAAACCAACATTTGAAGAAAGATTAGTTTGGGCAGATGGGGATTCCAATGGTTTATTAACGTACAACACAAAAATTGGAAAAATAGGGTCTTTAAATTGTTGGGAAAATTGGATTCCTTATGCGAGGGCATCTCTACATGATCAGGATGAATTTATTCACGTTGCAGTTTGGCCGGGATCTATTAGATTAACCAACGATATTTCAAAATTTATGGCATTAGAAGGTAGATCATGGATAATTTCTGTTTCTGGATTTCTAGATACAACTGATTTTGATGAACTAACCATTGATGAATTTCCTTTTAAAGAAAAAATGAAAAATGAAAATAGACTTTTATACGATGGAGGGTCTGTAATAATTAATCCTAAAGGCGAAATTGTTGCTGGTCCATTAATAGGTGAAGAAGGAATACTATATGCGGAACTAAATGCTCAAATTGTAATTGAAGAGCGTCAAAATTTTGATTACAGTGGTCATTACTCAAGAAAAGATATTTTTAAATTTCAGTATACTTAAATTAGAGGGATGATTAAGAATTAGTAAAGATGGATACACTGGAATATATGCAATGCATAAATATTGGTCAAAAAAACCCTCTAAAGTTATCCGATCTTTAATTAAACAATTTACAGTAAAAAATGATATAATCTTAGATCCATTTTGTGGTTCTGGAGTATCAATTATGGAAGCAATTCTTAATAATAGAAAAGCAATTGGGATTGATATTAATCCAAGTGCAATTTTTATAACAAAACAATTGATTAGTTCAATTGATTTATCACTAGCTCAATCCGAATTTAATAGGATAGAAAACATATTAAAAGAAAAAATAAATAAATTATACATTGTCGTAAGAAATGATGAAAAACACATTGGAACTCACTTTATTTGGGACTCAAACAACTTAATTGAGGTTTGGTACCGTGATATCCATAAAAAGAAAAGAATCAGAGACCAATCGATAGAAATCGATTATGATAACGCTATTAATTTTGATTTACCAAAGAATCCAATTATCAATCAAGAACTCTTTATTAATAGCCGGGTGAATATTAAAGAAAAAACAACTGTCGGTGATTTATTTAGCAAAAGAAATCTTGTTGCATTAGACATGCTATATAATGAGATAGAAACAATACAAAATACTCAAATCAAGGAATTTTTTCAATTTTGCTTCACCTCTTCTTTGGGGCAAGCAAGCAAAATGGTATTTGTGTTAGAGTCAAAAAATAAAACAACCGTTGGTAGTTGGGTGGTTGGTTATTGGATACCCCAAAAACATTTTGAAATAAATGTATGGAATTGTTTTTCCAATCGCTATCATCGTATATTACGTGCAAAAGAAGAACAATTAAAGCTTAAATATAATTACAAATACACATCAATTATTAGTGATTTTACAAATACTCAAAAAAATGTGATCTTAAAAAATGACAATTCATTGAATGTTTTACGAGAATTACCGGATAATTGCATTGATTTTATCCTAACTGACCCTCCTCATGGAGATAGAATACCTTATTTGGAATTAAGTGTATTATGGAATTCATGGCTAAAATTTCCTAAAATCCAATACGATGAAGAATTAGTTATTTCAAATGCAAAAGATCGAAATTTAAATATCGAATTATATAATCTGCGATTTAAAATTATATTACAGGAAATTTATCGGATATTGAAAGTTGATCATTTCTTTTGTCTAATTTTTAATTCATTGGATGATGAAACTTGGATTGCATTATTAAATAATCTAATGGAAATAGGTTTCCAATTCTATTCGATAACTACGATGACTTACTCTGCTGGTTCTGTAATTCAAGATTCAAGAAAACAGGGATTAAAATCTGATTTCATATTGGTTTTGGAAAAATCTCATTCGTTAAAGATAAATCATACGATTAATTTAATTGATTTAACAGAAGAATATAAGGATAAAATAAATGAGTATATCGAAGTAAATCCATATTGTCAAACTTATCAGATATTAAATTATATAATTCCTCATCTCTTTAAATCATATACTGTCATCCCTAT
>JAOUKW010000506.1 GCA_029882335.1 Candidatus Heimdallarchaeota archaeon
CACTCGGTGAAAATTTACTAAATCGATTTGCATACCAATTGACAAATCAAGCCATGATTATTGAACAAAAAGATAATTTAATGGACGAATTATTAGAAAATATGGTATCATCCTTAGTAATTGCAGGTATGATGGGAATAGACCTAGAACAAGAATTGGGTAATTTACTTAATTTATTGGAATCTGTTTCAGCAGAAGCTTCCTAAATTAGTGTGACTAATACTTGTTTTTCTATGGTATCATCATTGGATCACAGATATGTTCTACCCCATAGTTTTCCACCCCGTAAACTATAAAAGACACAAAAAAACAATATCCCATCAATTGATTATTATTATATTCATAATATCCCTTGATAGTGGATATTGATTCTTTACTTCTTCAACTCTACAATGAACCCGATATAGAAATTAGAAGATATATTCCGGATAAATTAGCTAAGATTGGTGATTGGAGATCAACAAAACCACTTGGTGAATTAATATTACAACTTGAACAACCAGAGATACTACGAAATGAAGCTGTAGAATCTCTTGGCAAACAAGGAGACCCTGATGCAGTAAAATATCTCATCCAAATTTTAGCTGATCCAAACGATGAGATCAGAAGGACTGCCGTATGGTCACTTGGTCAAATCGCTACTTTCCCCTGCATTCAACCTATTTTTAGTATGAAATCAGACCCTAACTTCATGGTCAAAAAATGGGTAATCAAATCATTGGCAAGAATATTACATCCATCAGTACCTAAATTACTTGATGAATTATTTCAGCACTATTATGATAACTTTGAATTAATAACAGAGATTTATAGGGCAAATACAAGATTATTAAATTTTATGACAATTGAATTGAGAGAAATATTGATAAAAAAAGCACAAACAGATATTGTTAATTCTCAATCAAAAATCTTAACCCAAGCCATAGGGATCTTTCTTAATTCATCGTATGAACTAGGGTATCAACCATCAGATCAATTCATTTCTCATTATTCAAATATTATTGATCCGAAAGATACACTAGTATTTCCTCAGTACCTTCTCACACTTGGCTATGCAAAACAAGTAAAACGACTAAAAAACAATTATCCACATAAGTATGCCATACTCGGATTGGGAATCACGGGTGAGTTTGATTTCTTAACTGAGAAATTAAATGATACCGAGGATAAGAAAACAATTTCAGCAATTCTTGAAACATTGGCAATCTGGAAGAAGTGTATTCCAATCGACTCATATATGAATGATAGTGACCTAGACATCCAATTGCAAGCATTACATATCTCTTTGAAATGCAAGAATAACTTCGATGATTTACAACGTTGGTATAAAGTAGGTCGAGGATTAAATTTTGTAATACAGCTTATGAAATATTATCCTGAACAATCAATCCAAATACTCGAGAAGGAGGTTAAATCTGGAATTAAGTCTGCTCGCCAAGTGGCACTATATACTCTAACCTCAGAAACATTCATATCAAACCGATATTTACATCCAAAACTAATTGAAATTTTTAATTTTGTAGCAAAACATGATAAAATTTGGCATATACGAAGGGATGCTCGCTTTAGTCTTAAGTTAATCCAATAATAAAAATGTTTACTTCTTTATACAATTATTTCTTTGATTTAATGAGTATCAATAAAATCCGATATTAACACTTAGTAAGTGATTTAAATATATATAAAATTCAGAAATTTCAATAGAATTTTATCTAAGAGAAATCATCATAAATTGAGATAAACCAATTACTCTTCACCGAAAATAGGTATATGACGACTCATAATGTATTTGTAGATAGGAAAATTTTACATTCAATAGAAGTTTGGAAGATCTGATCTTATTATCTATTTGTTTTGATGGTCATGACATTAAGCAAATCAAATTTTCAAGTTAATAAGAAATTCAACTTTTTATAGAATATAACAATTACATCGAATTGTTTATAGGGTGTAATTCACATACTGATGATATCAAAACGGAGTCAGTATTTTGAATTGTACAAATTGTAATCATATTTTAAATGAAGGAGCAAAATTTTGTTCAAATTGTGGAAATAAAGTGACTGAACAATCTGAACAAACAACTGATAAATATTCTAAATATATACCTCCACAATTATTGAAGAAATTAGAGGAATCTGCTAAAATAGGTGGATTACAAAAAGAAAGGAGGATCGTTACTATCCTTTTCTGTGATATCAAAGGATCATCAAATGCTGCAGAAGAACTAGATCCAGAAGACTGGACGGATATAATGTCAAAAGCATTTGAACATCTCATACAACCGGTATATCAATATGAAGGAATCATAGCAAGATTAATGGGTGATGCAATTCTTGCATTTTTTGGTGCTCCAATTAGTCATGAGGATGATGCAGAAAGAGCGGTTCTTGCAGGATTACAAATTCTTGAAAATATGAGAAGTTATGCAGATAAAATTAAAAAAGAATGGAAAATTGATATTGATGTAAGAGTTGGCATAAATACTGGTTTAGTCGTTGTAGGTGAGATTGGATCAGATATGCGAGTCGAATATACTGCAATGGGAGAGGCAATAAATATAGCATCACGAATGGAATCAACCGCACAAGAAGGTACTATTCAAATAAGTCATGAAACCTACAAACGAGTTGCATATCTATTTGATGCTGAAAAATTGGGTTCAAAACTCATTAAAGGTAA
>JAOUKW010000507.1 GCA_029882335.1 Candidatus Heimdallarchaeota archaeon
GAGGCAAACAGAAATTATCTAAGAAAACTAGAAAAACTATAGGTATTAAAGAGAAATTAGTCAACGAAACTTCAAAATTTACAGAATTATTCTTAAAAGATAAAAACATAAAAGTGGATAGGATAAATCAATCAACATTAAGATTAAATCATAATGATGAGACCTATGAACTATCCTCAAACATAGAAAATACAACAAATAAAGTAAAATATTTTGGTTTAGGAATGAAAATATTTGAATTTATTATGAGTGATATCATTCTTGATAATTTTATAGAATTTGTTGAAATACAAACAAAAAAAGAAGATATTAGTAAGTTGAAAAATCAATTTGATAAATCTGTTAAAATTAGTGAATATAAAGTCAATTTATTTTTAGTTGAATATTTAGTAAGATTAAAAACCTTAGCTTCTTCTTCAGACGAATATATCTCATTTTACAAATATAAAGAAGATACAATGACATTATTTCAAAGATCAAAAAACTCAATAATAAAAAATCTAAAGATAGTTTCAAATGAGGAACAATATGAGATAGATCCTATGATAATTGAAAGTTTAGATAGTCTGGATAAGATTGCAAGGAAAAAGTTATCAAATATGTTTAAAAAATTAAGCTTAGAAAAGAATGTTAAAGCAGAAATGGAAGATGAACTCGATCAGTTAATTAATTGGTATGAAGATATCATAAATTTATTGAAAAATAATAACAGAATTGAAAAATCTAAAAGAGACAAACAAATAGATGAGTTAGAAGAAGATTATTTACATTATAAAAATGAAATAAATCGGAGATATATATCGAATTATGATGTTATTCCAAATTTAATTGCCTTTGGATCTATAGACCTTCTCCAAATTGAATCAAAATTAAATAAGATTGAAGTACTTATAATACCAAATAATTTAATGAAATATAGTTGTATTAAATGTGGTAACAAAAATAATTTAGTATTTGATGATACTTCATATAATTTGATTTGTACAAAATGTTCAAAGGTATGTGAAATTAATAATGAAATTTACCAAATAAGATCAAAGGATGTATGTGACATTTGTAAAAATAATTATTGCCACATTCATGAGTTAAATAATTGTCTAGATAGCCCCGATAATTTATTTTTCTGTAAAAATGAATTTGTAAAGTGTAATAATTGTAATTTTGATATAGTGAAAGGAAAGGGTGTTAATTGTGAGATATGTAAAAATAATTATTGTCAAACAAAGTCATTATATTTTAAAGTAAAAAGTCATGAAAAGATAAAAGAAATTGTGCTAAGTTTTGATGATAAAAAAAATAAAATGATAAAATTGAGTTTAAATAGTTATGAAATCTCTCCAATGTTGATAATTAAATATGATGCTGATAGAAATGTGGTACTTTCACCCAATCCTCGAAATATGGATTTTGAACAACCTAAGGAAATACGGTACCAAATTAAGTTGCCTAAAGAGGAAACTAGAATACCTATTAATATATCTTATAAAACAAATAAATCTAAAAATACAGTCAATTTTAATATGTGTGACAATTTAAGAAATGTTATTGATAGAAAAAATAATAAAGTATTTAAACAACTTAAAGTTTGCATAGAAGATTCTTATTATTGTATTAATCATAAAGAACTTCACAGTATAAAAACAGCAAAGTCAACTTGTGAAGAGTGTAATAACTTAATTTGTTTAAATACGAAAACAGAATGTATTATATGTAAAAATCATCATTATTGTAACACACACGCTAAAATGAAGCTCAACAAATGTAGTATTTGTAAGAAAGAATATTGTGATCAACATCAACTGGACATTTGTAATAGTTCTCACAAAATGGAATATTATATTTGCAATAATCATAAATTAAATTGTTTCATTTGTGGAACTGTTTATTGCAAAAATCATATAAATTCTTGTTCATTTGATGATGATGAATTAATCTGTATTGACCATACATACCAATTATCTAAAGATAGTTATAACAAACAATATTGTAAAAACCATATTTATCGATGTGAAAATCATTCAAATCTTCACCTAATTTCTGAAAAAAGTTTTTCCTGTCATATAGATAGTGTCAAATCTTGTAATAAGTCAAGTATCATATGTCTCAATTGCAATAATAAGATATGTAAAAATCATATAAAGAAATGTGGAAAGTGTGATTCTAGTTTATGTTCCAATGAGAAAGTTGAGAATTGTGAAAACCACTTTTATGAACCACATTGTAATAGACATAGTATGAATGAGGCTGCAACAAACGGTATAACATGTTTACCGTTAATATCTTGCGATAATTGCAAACTACCTTTTATAAAAGAGATTAAGTTTGAAAATAGTGATGTATACTATATACAAACTCAACAAAACAAATCAATTTGCTATTTTTGTTCTGAATTTGATTTGGATAGATCATTTGAAATAACTATTAAAAACGGAAAATTAAAAACTATTGATGTTCAATTAAATAATTTAAAACATATAGAAAATTACCTTTTAAAAAATGGAGATGGAAAATATTTCGTTATATCAAAGGATCAGTCAATTGTGATCAGGAAAACAAGGCGATTTTTAGGATATGAAACTGCAGCGTTCAACATAACCAAATCAGGCCAAATAAAATCACAATTATTTAGTAAAAGCCTATTTGGAAAAAATACATTAACAGAGTGGTAATATAATTGAA